>CALFYU010000647.1 GCA_937952455.1 uncultured Planctomycetaceae bacterium | reverse complement strand
GTCGACGGCGCGGCGGCGACGGTCGCCAGGATGCCTAGCACCGCAAGTAGTTCAATAAGCGTGAACCCCCGCCGGCCATGCTGCGTCACTTGCCTGCAGGCATCACCAAAGGAAGCGAAGGTTGAACGTCTACGCATCGGCGTGGCTCCAAAAATCGACAGACTCTAATCTTCCCCGACAACGTCGCCCCTCGCAGCCGTCGTCAGGTTTCGCAGCGTCGACGTCGGCGTTTCGGAGGAGAGAAACCGCACGCTTCCATCAGCGAAAAGTGCATGATTCCCGCCGGAGTGATGCAAATCGTCGTCCGGTTTGGGTCTCAACACCAGCCGCAAATCGGCATCGCGGGGCGCCATCCAGGGATCGGCATATTTGACGGGGACTTCAGCCACCACAATCGTATCCGACATGCCATCGGTGATTTCCGGGATCGTCAGCGATGCCATCGGCCGCAGACAACTCTCGGGCGTCACGACGGCTAAATAGACCGTCTGGTTCGGCTCCAATTCAGGCTCAGCCGATGGACAGCGATATTCCGCGACGCGCGCCGTTTTTGCCTCTGCGTTGTCCGGAGCATCCCACGGTTTTGTGAAGTCGGTACGATCATAGAGTGTGCCGACACACAGATACGGCATAACCATCATCCGTCAACTGTGCAGCGGGTGGCCGTCGAAACCGACCGTGTGCGCGGGCGGGAATGTATTGTAAGCTTCATGGTAGTTGTGCAGCGCCAACCCGATATTCTTGAGGTTGTTGCGGCAGTGCGTACGCCGCGCCGTCTCGCGGGCGTGACGCACGCTGGGCAGAAGCAGCGCGATCGTCAACGCAAGGATTCCGATCACGACGAGCAGTTCGATGAGCGTGAACCCACGCACTACTTGACACCTGGCACCACCAAACAATCGAAAAGAGGAGCGTATAATCATCAGCGTGGCTCTGTAACCGGCGGGTTCTAATATTCCTCGACCACCTCGCCCCGCGCGGCGGACGTCATAGCTCGCAGCGTCTCCGGCGGTGTTTCGGACGAAAGGAATCGCACGCTTGCATCTACAAAGAGTGCATGATTTCCGCCGGTATGGTGCAAGTCCTCCTCAGGTTTGGAGGTCACCACGAACTGCAAATCGACGTCGTGAGGCGACATCCACGGGACGGTATCTTTGACCGGGACTTCGAGCACTAGAATCGTATTCGATGTCCCGTCGGTGATTTCCGAGAGCGGCAACGATTTCAGCGGCCGCAGGCAACTGTCGGATGTCACAACCGCCAGATAGGCCGTGTGGGTCGGCTCCAGGACCGCCGACGGGCAGACAAACGCCGGCACGACCGTCGCCGCCGCTTCGGCGTTAACCGGATCGTCCCATGGTTTTGAAAGATCGATTTTCCAATAAAGCTCTTGTTGATCGATATACGGCAAAATCAAAGTCCGCCAACTATGCAGCGGCCTGCCGTCGGCGTCGACGGTGTACGCGGGCGGAAACTGGCCGTAAAGGTCATGATAGTTATGCAGCGCCAGCCCGATCTGTTTGAGGTTGTTCCGGCACTGCGTGCGACGCGCCGCAACTCTGCTGCGACTCTGGCCGGGCATCAGCAGTGCGACGAGCAACGCAATGATCCCGAGGACGACGAGGAACTCAACAAGTGTAAACCCCCGCCGGCCGATCTGCCCCGCACGGCTGCGTCCATCACCAAGGGAACGAAAAGAGGAACGTCTGCTCATCGGTGCGCCTCCGAATTACGGGTTCGAGACATCCGCCGCCTACATCATGCCTGTCAGGCGGTTTTGACGCAAGAACAATTCGGAACCCGGGTGGCCCACAAAGATCCTTTGTGGGCCGACGAAGTCGGCAGGAGAGCGGCAATTTCTATTCACCGTCGCGCAAGGTACTCCTGCGGCTGCGCCGCCCCGAAAGAATCTTTCGGGGCCACCCATGCTCCCGCGCGTCAACGGCTTCCGTCGGTCTCGTCGTCTGGGTCCGAATGATCGCCTCCAGCGGCGGAAATCAGGCTGCGAAGTTCCTCCGCCGGCATGTCGGGTGAGAGGAATTGCACACTTCCGTCAGCAAAACCCGCAGGAAACCCACACGCGTGTTGCCGATCGTCGTCCAAATTGGACTTCCACACCAACTGCAAATCGGCGTCCAGCGGAGACATCCACGGCACGGCATTTTTGAGCGGCACTTCGATCACCATCAGCGTGTTCGGCAGTCCATCGGTGATTTCTGACAGCGGCCGCATCTCCGTCGGGCGAATACAACTCTCGGGCGTCACGACGGCCAGGTACTCTGACCGATTCGGCTCCGACTCCGAGTAGCTTGCCGGGCAGACAAACGTCGGCACGACCGTCGCCGCTGCCTGGGCATTGGCCGGATCGTCCCACGGTTTTGACAGGTCGATTTTCTCGTAAAGTTCCCTTTGATCGAGATAAGGCAGAATCAGCGTCCGCCAACTGTGCAACGGCTTGCCGTCGGCATCGACTGTGTACGCCGGGGGAAACCCCCCGTAGTCATCACAATAGTTGTGCAGCGCCAGCGTAATCTGCTTGAGGTTGTTCCGGCAATGAGTTCGGGAATGGCCAACGCAACGGTGGGACTGAATGTGGGGCCATACCAGCGCAACAAGCAGGGTAATGATCCCGAGCACGATGAGCAGTTCGACAAGCGTAAAACCCCGCCGACGAATTTGCACCGCTGGGCCGCGCACGCCATGAACAAAAAAAGAGGAACGTCTGCTCATCGGTGCGCCTCCGAATTACGGGTTCGAGACAGGCGCCGCGTACATCAGGCCGGGCGGGCGGTTTTGACGCAG
>CALFYU010000646.1 GCA_937952455.1 uncultured Planctomycetaceae bacterium | reverse complement strand
ATCATCGGCAAATTGCAGTTCGTCGCAGATTTCCGGAATCACGGCCAGCGACTGTCCCGGTGAGAGTTGCCCGGAGGCCATCAGCTGCCGCAAATTGGCCCCTTCGACGTACTCCATCACAAAGTAGTACAACGACTGTGGCGGCGCCGCCGCGTCGGTATCGGCGGCGGAGAGGGTGACCTCGCCGAAATCGTGCACGGCGACGATGTTGGGGTGATTCATGCGGGCCAAGGTGCGGGCTTCACGGTTGAAGCGTTCGGCGAAAGCGGGGTCATTGGCCGATTCGGGGCGAATGATCTTCAGCGCAACCATGCGGTCCAACTTTTTCTGCCGCGCCCGATACACTGCCCCCATCCCCCCCTGCCCCAGCAAATCGATGATCTCCAACTGGGGAAAATGCTCGGCCAACAGCACCGGCAACGGCGGCACAAACCCCCCCGGTTGGGGTGTCGTCGCCGCAAAGGGGCTGACGTTTTCCGCACTTGGTGTCTCTTCCGGAACATCTAGTCCGGCGGCCAATAAGCATTGCGGACAAAGTCCCGACGGAGTATCGGAGGGAATTTCGCAGCCGCAAGTGGGGCAATTCTGCAGAGCCGGCATGGTGATACTTCCTCAAACGCCGTGGATGCGGGTGTTCGGTTACCCCTTACTTGCGGGTTTGTTGAGCACCCATTAGTTGCGGTTATGATAGCAAATGTAAAAAAAAAAAGTTGCCCCCGTGATGAGCCTTGGGAGAACACGTTCGGATCAGAAAAACCACGAAAAACGCGAAACACACGAAAAAACAAAAAACCTGATAAAAAACTTCAATTCTTGGGGGGGTGTTTTCAAATGCCTGACATAAGGAGCACTTCTTCCTTTCGCGTATTTCGTTCTTTTTGTGGTTCACTCCCGTCAACGCACAATCCGCTCCCATTCGAGCTGCGGCGCATGGCCGAAGTTGACGAGCAGTCCCAACCGATGGCCGCCCGCTTTCAGATAATTATGCGTCTGAGCACGGTGTTCGTTTGCCAACCCGGTGACAGCTTTAACTTCCACGATGACCTGACCGTAGCAGACGAAGTCCGGAACATATGTCTGTGTTAACGGACGCCCCTTGTACGAAATCCCCAAGGCGACATGCGCTTGGAACGGAATTTCCTGCAGTGCAAGTTCGTATTCGAGACTTTCTTGGTAGACCGCTTCGAGAAATCCACAACCGAGTTCCTTATAAACATTGAAACACGCGCCCATGATGCGGTAGCTCTCGTCTTTGAGAATGATGTCGGTCATTGGCGCTCCCAGGATGAACGACGAAATGCTCGAAATACACGAAAAGGGACCATTTCTTAGCGCAGAATAAGAGCGTCAAGACTTTCTGAACGATTGCCGCAATCTGCTTTTTTCGCGTATTTCGTGGTTGTAATCTTGTTAAATGATGATTTATGCACGGCTATTGCCCTCGCACCGCCGAGCGCAAGCGGGTGATTTCTTCGGCGATGGAATCGTCCGGGCCGATTGTTTGGGCGACGGCTTCTTGGAGGAGTTCCTTGTAACGCTGCCGCATGCGGTGTACGGCGACGCGGAGGGCGGCGGGGGTCGTTCCCAATTCTTCGGCGACGGCCGCTTGACCCGGAGTGTCGGTTGATCCCACCAGATAGACCTTGCACCTGGCAAAAACTTCCGCTTTGCCTTTTTCGCTAAACTCTCTCTCCAAACGCGTCATGACTTCGTCCAGCAGCGTGAGTGCCCAGCGTCGCTCGTAGAGCTTTTCGGCGCTCCAGTTGTCGGTCGGTTCGCATTGGTAGCGCTGTTCGCCGGCAGCGGCGTCGATGGAGATGTGCAGCCGGCCGCCGCCTCGTTTTTGCGTCTGTTGTTTTTGGTGTTCGTGCGACAGATAGCGTTTAAAGACCGTCAACAAGAACGAACGAAACCGGCCCCGCTTTTGGTCGGCGGTGCGCAGGAAATCCTGATCCAACAACCTCGCGAAAAAACTCTGTGTCAAGTCCGCCGCATCTTCGGCGGCACGCCCGTGGCGCCGCGCGTAGGCGTAAAGCGGATACCAATAGGTCTGACACAACGTGGCCAAAGCCTCATCCGCAGCGGCGGAGGAGCGCTGCCCGGCGGCCAGTACGACGCTCCATCGCGTGGTGGCGAAGCCGGCGCGTTGCGAAAGGGGGGACGGGCTGGGAGAGTCGATGGGCATGGTCGTTATTGTAACACGCGATTTGTGATGAGGGTGAACCGGCACGGAAAATCGACGCGCGCGGAATGACATTCGAGTATTACGTCGACATCGATCCGGCACTGGCAGACGAGCCGCCGGTGGCACCCCGGGCGCGGGCGGTTTGGTGACATTCGCACAACTGCGGCATTTCTTGAGCAACCTCCGCTTGACATACCTCAAACTAAAAGGTATCAACCCCCCATGACACGCAAACGCACCAATCCCGACTTTCTCAACGGTGTCCCGGAGTTGCTGATCCTGCAGTTGCTCTCGCGGCGGAGCATGTACGGTTATGAGATTGTGCAGGAAATCAAACAATCGACCGGACAGGTCTTGGAATTCGGCGAAGGCTGCATCTATCCGCTGCTGCACAAGCTCGAATCCCAAAAGCTGCTCAACAGCGAAAGCCGCGTTGTCAGCGGCCGCAAACGGGTGATTTATCGCACGTCCGCTGCGGGAAAAAAGCGTTTGGCGACATCACAGGAAAATTGGCGGCGGATCGTCGCGGCGGTCGGCAGTGTGTTGGAGGGCGCGACGCATGGTCGACCGGAATTGGCATAACCAACTACAACGGGAACTCGCCCGGCAAGGATTGCCGCGGCGGTATTGCGAGCGGCTTATGGACGAGTTGCTCGATCACGCACTGTGTCTCAAGGAGGAGACTGTAGCGATGGAGGCGACAAAGACTGAAAGGACGGCTCCCGTCAGCGCCGCTGGGCGGATCGGTGAGCCGGAAGAATTGGCCCGCGCGGCGGGTGATGAATATCGACGCCGTAGCTGGCTGGGCCGGCATCCCAAGATCACGTTTCTGGCGGCGCCGCTGCCGATGTTGGTGCTCGGCTGGATACTGTCGCTGCTGGCGTTCGTCGGGATCAGCAAGTTGGCCGAATTGCTAGGCGCCGATCCGACGGGCGTGACTAAGTCGATGGTCTCGTCGACGACGCTCGTCATTATGGAAGTGGCGTTTTACGCGTGGGCAGCGGCGCCGTTTGTGTTGACGGCCTGTTTGCTCTGTTGGGCGGCGCAGCGGACCGCGCGGGGACCGAAGTGGATGCTGGCTGCCTGCACGATCGTGACGTTGGTCGCCGCCATGTATCAGGTGGAGACGGTCCTGCCGACCAAACCGGGCAATGGAAAACTCGCCAGCGGACTGGGATTCCCCCCGTGGGCCACACATGCTGCGCGAGCGGAGACGGAAGCCATTTCGTTTGCGACGAACCGGCACCTACCGGGGCGGATTTTGTTTCCGCTGTTGCCGCTGACGGTGTGTGGATTGTTTTTGTGGCGGAATTCACGACGAACGCCGCAACAGCCGGTGCTGCCGCAATCCGTGCCCGCCACAGCGAGCCATTGACAAGCGAATCGCCGTTGATAGGATGGAGTCCGCACGTCCGGGGGCGCTGTTCCCCGGACGTGACACTTTGACCTGGGTGTCTCCCGCGACTTGGTGTCCGGGAGAAGAATAGGGAAAACGGTGCAAATCCGTTGCGGTCCCGCCGCTGTAATCGGGGACGAACGCTGCAACACACCACTGTTGGCAAAGGATGCCGCGGGAAGGTGCAGTCAGTAGTGTGATCCGAGAGCCAGAAGACCTGCCCAGTCGTCGGTTTGATTGCGAACGACTCTTTCGAGGATGAAGACGTTGCGCTGCGACCCCGCTCGATGCTCTGCTGCGCGAAGCCGACGTTACGGCAATCTCTGCGCGCCGAGTCTCCGCTGATCACCGCGGCCGCTCTTCCTACTCGTTATCAGTCGTTGGCAACGAAGCTGCGCACTATGCGCGGCGACCTTTGACAACGAGGTATTGTCATGAGTGCGAAGAGTGATCGTGGGCCGGTTTTCCAGTTGAGTTGTGCGCGGGTCTCGCAAGCTGGTTGTGCGCGGGTCTCCCGACCCCGCACCATGGAGACCTGCGGTCCGGAAAGTGGCAAGGTCGGGAGACCTTGCCACAACATTGGACGGCGCGGGTTTACGTTGATCGAATTGCTGGTGGTGATCGCGATCATCGCGATCGTGATCGCCCTTCTGTTGCCGGCGGTGCAGCAGGCCCGCGAAGCGGCGCGGCGCACGCAGTGCCGCAACCGGCTCAAACAATTGGTACTGGCGGTGCACAACTATGCCGACGTCTACCGCGAAATGATGCCCCCCTATCGCATCGACGATGCTCAGGAAATCAATTACCAAATCGGCGCCGCTGCCGTGCGGGGGACGACGAAATTTTGGTTCGGCACAGTCGACTTTGCGAATCCCGATCCGTCGACACAATTCGAGTTTGAGTCTGCCTCGTTGGCGCCCTACATGGAAACCAATCGCGCTTCGTTTCAATGCCCCAACCTGGATGAGACGCAGGTGGATCTCGTCCGTTTCGGCAAGATGGCCTCGGGCTATGCCTACAACGGGCACTACCTGGGGTTGGGCACCGATTACGATTACGCCAATTGGCCGGTGATTAACGTCAAGTCGGAAGCGATGACCTATCGTTTCCGGGACATCAAACAAATGACGCAGACGATCGCGTTTGCGGACAGCGCCATTTACAACACGTGGACGTACCCCAGCGGCACGTTTCTCGAAAACTGGCTGTTGGAGCCGCCGAGCAACACGCAACCGACGGTGCATTTCCGACATAACGGCGCCGCCGTCGTGGCCTTTCTGGACGGGCACGTCGACATGAAGACGCCCGATTTCATCGAATTGCCGGTCTGGTTTACGCCGGAGGACGTCGCAGCCAACCGGGAGCACAATCTCGGCTTCGTCGGCCCGGATGATCAATTTTACGACCGACAATAACGGAGGGCGCGACGATGGTCTTTCAAAATTCCGTCGCGCCGGCGGCGTTTGTTCTAATTTGCTGCGCGATCATGGCGGCGGGCTGTTCCGGCGAACAACCCGTCGCAGCGCCGGCCGACGTGGTGTATCGCTGCGGAGAAACGGGCGAATTCGTTTCCGCTCCACCGCAGCCGGCGCCCGCGATTAATCCCCACACGGGTCGGGCGACGTTGCAGCGGGCCTTGTATTGCCCTCGCTGTAAACGGTGGCATGTGGTCCCGCCGCCGGACGTGCTCAATGGGCCGCCGGCGGGCTATCCCTGCCCGCGACACAACACGGCGATGCAGGAACAAGGTCCGCTCCCGCAGTGACGCCCTACGTTGCACTTCAATCGATCATTCAAACTACGAATCGGATTTTCACATGATTCTGCCACAATACGCGCGAACAAGTAACGAAACATTAAACATAAACCGCAAACCGAACTACTGGATCCTGGCCGCCGTGGTTGTGTTTCCGGCGCTGCTGCGCTGGTTGGGCCAGCCGTGGAACCTCACTCCCGTGGGAGGGATCGCGCTGTTTGCCGGCGCGTACTTTCGCCACTCGCGCTGGGCAATTACCATTCCAATCGCCGCCATGATGCTCAGCGACCTCACCTGGGGCATCATGCGGGGTGACGTGATGATTTATACATTCCACAGTTTGATTCCCTTCGTTTACGGCTCGTACGCGATTTACGTACTGTTGGGCCGCCGCGTCGGGATTCACTGGGAACGGACGGACAAATCGGCCGCTGCTGACCCGTCGCAACCAAAATGGCAACGCGCGCTCGGCCGCGCCATGCCGTTGGGTCTGGCCACGGTGGGTAGTTCGCTGCTGTTTTATTTGATCACACATTTCGGCATGTGGCTGGTCTACACGACTTATCCACATACGCCGACTGGATTGATTCAATGTTACGTCGCCGGGTTGCCGTTTTTGCGACCGACGATTGTGGGGGATGCGTTTTACGCGGCGGTGTTTTTCGGCGCATACTCGTTGATACAAATTGCCGCCGCACAACCGGCAATAGCGCGACAACTCTCCGAGAGTTAAGCAACCGTCGCGCCAGTGGTTGGGCACGTCCCACGCTGCGCGCCCCTCACCCCCGGCCCCTCTCCCCGGGGGGGAGAGGGGAGAAGTTATTATTGTAAAACAGCCGCTCCCTCTCCCTCTGGGAGAGGGCCGGGGTGAGGGGTTTCGCCG
>CALFYU010000645.1 GCA_937952455.1 uncultured Planctomycetaceae bacterium | reverse complement strand
AGTTCGTCGAGATTCTGGTCAATGCCTCTCTGGAGACCTGCGAAGCTCGCGATCCCAAGGGGTTATACAAGAAGGCCCGCGCCGGAGAAATCAAAGGCTTCACCGGCATTGACGATCCGTACGAAGCTCCGGAAAAGCCGGAACTCGTGCTCGACTCCGACAACAAGGGAATCGATGAATTGGCGGACGAAGTGATCGCCTACCTCGACAAACACGGCATCCTGAATCTGTAATCACGATGTCGCCGCAAGCCAACAGACACACCCGCTGGGCCGCCGGTCGAGCGGGTGTGTTCCGTTGACACGCCATTTGATTTCGTTGCGAGGGGTTCTGTGATGAAGCGGTGGATCATTTACATAGCGGCGCTCTTGTTCCTCATGGGCGGCTCGATCGACGGGGCGGAGCCGGCTGCGCGAATCGTGACGCTGGGGGATTCGATCACCAAGGGGGTTCGCAGCGGCGTGCAGCCGGAAGAAACGTTCGCGGCGCTGTTACAATCCGCCTTGCGCGAGCGGGGGCACGACGTCGCCGTCACGAACGTGGGCATCGGCGGCGAGCGGACCGATCAGGCGCTGAAGCGTCTCGACAAAGTCATCGCCCTGCGGCCGCAGATCGTGACAATTATGTACGGCACGAACGACAGTTACGTCGATTCCGGCAAGGATAAGTCGCGGATCACCGTGGAGGAATACCGCGAAAATTTGACGTCTATCGTGCGACAACTCCGCAAGGCGGACATCACGCCGGTGCTGATGACCCAACCTCGGTGGGGCAAATCGGCCGGACCAAACGGCGTGGGTGAGCATCCGAACTTGCGGCTCGAAAAATATGTCGCCGCTTGCCGGGACGTGGCGAAAACGGAGAAAGTGCCGTTGGTGGATCATTTTCAAATTTGGACCGACGCCCAAACGGCCGGCACCACGATCGGTGACTGGACGACCGATCAATGCCACCCCAATCCCGCAGGCCATCGCCAATTGCATCAGGCGATATTGCCAGTCGTGTTGAAAGCGTTGTCGCCGGACGAATGACATATCACAGCATGACCCAAACTTGCTGTGTTGGAACGGTCTACCCATTGGAAGTAGCGAGTCAGCAGTTTCATGTATGATTCACAAACCGGCGACGAGTTTTTTTCGATCGACGTCGACGGAACTCAGCGGAGTTATCTCGTCCACGCACCACCGGGTGCCGGTGGTGGGCAGCCGCTGCCCGTTGTGCTGGCCTTTCACGGCGGGCGGTCGAATGCGCAAGGGATGGTGCGGTTTTGTGGGCTCAATCCTTATGCCGACGACGCAGGGTTTGTCGTCGTTTATCCCAACGGCACGGGACCTGAGCCGCATTTGTTGTCGTGGGCGGCGGGGATCTGCTGCAGCGATCATCCCCCGGACAAGGCCCCCGTCGACGAAATTGGTTTCGTGGCGATGCTGTTGGATGACCTTGCGGCACGATTGCCGACCGACCCGACGCGAGTCTATGCGACCGGGATGTCCAATGGCGGGATGCTCTGCTATCGGTTGGCGGCGGAGTTGTCTGATCGTGTGGCGGCGATTGCATCAGTGGGTGGGACGATGGGGACGGAGAGTTGCTCGCCGCCACGTCCGGTGCCGATTTTGCACTTGCACGGGACGGAGGACTACTTTGTGCCGCTCGAAGGGGGCCGGGGGAAACGGAGTCCGTCGCGGACGGAGTTTTTTTCAGTCGCGCACACGCTCGAGTGCTGGAAGGCGGTGAATCGCTGTCACGACGCGCCGCGGCGCACGGAGTTGCCGCTCCGGGCCGAGGATGGGACGTCGATTTACCGTGACTCCTATGCGGCTGCAGAAGGGGGAGCGGAGATCGAGCTTTACATCATCGAGGGGGGAGGCCATACCTGGCCGGGGCAGAAACCCCCACTGCTGTTTTTAGGCAAGAGCACCAAAAATCTGGATGCCAACAAGGTGCTGTGGGAGTTTTTTCAGCGGCATCGGCTGCCGCAGAGGTGAGCGGTCGCGGCGATTCGTTGCGATTGAAATCGCGCGACTTGCTGGAATCGCACTTGCGGACATGCCGTCCGCATCACACAGCCAGAAAGGGGCCGATTAGAACGATTGATATTCCGTGACCATACGGACGAGATCGGCGACCGATTGGGCTCCCATTTTCTTCATCACGCCGGCACGGTGCGCTTCGACGGTTTTGCGGCTAACGCCGAGTTGAGCGGCGATCATTTTGTTGGAGTTGCCTTCGACGACCTTTTCCATGACCTCGGTTTCACGCGGTGTGAGCGTGCGGATGCGAACGGCGATCTCGGCCCGCCGCGACGTGTTGACGCGTACCTCGGTGTCGCACGGCAGAGCGCGACGAATGCAGGCCAGGAGGACCTGATCGCTGAACGGTTTTTCGATGAAATCTACGGCGCCCGCCTTCATTGCCCGGACCGCCATGGGGACCTCCGCGTGGCCGGTCACGACGACGATCGGGATCGTAATTCCGCGGTTGGCGAGTTCGGTCTGCAACTCCAGGCCTCCCATGCCGGGCAGGCGCATGTCGAGTACCAGGCAGCCCGGTGTGTTTTGGTCGTAGACCTCGAGAAATTCCTGGGCCGAGGCACAGACCTCCACAGGCAGGTCGACCGACTCCAGCAGCCAGGACATGGAACTGCGTACGGCAGGATCGTCATCAACAATGAAGACGGTCGCATCGGCATCTACCATGACGGTTTCACCTTTGGGTTCAAGAGTTGCATGTTGGGCGGCCATGGCCTGCTCCTGTTTCCAACGGATGTCCACGTTCGCGGGCCGCTCCGGTCAACGAGTAGTTGGAGCGACTCAGTCACTTAATGATTATATCACCCGGTGGCGAACGGGATAGGCATAAGCTGCCTGATGGGAACCTCCCTACAAAATCAATTGGCCCGGAGTTGGCGTCATGGGAAAGGGGAGAGTTGGCTGGAAAGCGTCATCGGAGGCTGATCGGTCCGGATGTCCGTCACGATTCCGACTCAACCTGCCAATCCCTTACGTCAGTCGTCGACGACAGTGGTTTTCCCGCCCCGACGATCGTCGCGGGACGGTTTGATCGTTTGCGAAGACACCTTTGTCTTTTAGTGTGTCTTGTCGTGACTCTGCGTAACGGTCTGCCTACTGACCTGCAGAGGTTTTTGGAGACGTAGAAGTCTGAATTTGATGTGATTCTGGCGAAATTCGGAAAAGTCTTCCGCCCGTCTCCGCAATTCAGTCTTCCAAAAATCATAACCTGACGGAGAAACGGTGAACAAGCTCAATCAGCCGAAACTCGACGAATTTGAGGACCGGTCCACTTCCGGCGGGTTTTGCAACGCCTTGCGAATCGGTACAATAGTACGTATTGACGATCGCTGATAGGAATCAAGAAACGTCTGCCGTTGCCGCGGGATTACGGTTCGGCGTGCAGCGGGAGTTGCGCGTTTTACGATGCCCGCATCAAGATTTCCGCGGCTGTTCATTCACGGCGGCGAATTCAAACAACACGTTCGAAACGTATTCACAAAGGGTAATACGGCCATGTCCATGCAAACTCGACGACGGTTTTTGGGAAATTCGATGTTGGCCACCGCGGCCGCCACGGCAGGGGGACTCATGGGGCGGCCCAGTGCACGGGGGGCCGAGGCCGGTTCCAGTCCCAACGAAACGGTTCGCGTGGCAGTGTTGGGCGTCAATGGTCGTGGCCGCAGTCATATCGCCGGTTTCACAGGGGTCGAAAATTGTGAAGTCGTGGCGATTTGCGATCCCGACGAAACCGTGGGCTACACCAAGGGAGTGGAAAACGTCCACGAGAAGACTGGTAAGAAGCCAACGTTCTATCAGGACCTTCGCCGCGTGATGGACGATGATTCCATCGACGTGGTCTCAATCGCCACGCCGAACCATTGGCATTCGCTAGCCGCGATCTGGGCCATGCAGGCGGGCAAGGACGTTTACGTTGAGAAACCGGTCAGCCACAACATTCGCGAAGGCCGCGTGATGGTCGACGTGGCGCGCAAAGAGGGGCGCGTCTGCCAGGCCGGCACGCAGATCCGCTCCAATCCGGGTGTGATCGAAGGAATCAAATTTCTGCAAGAGGGGGGACTGGGAAAGCTGAAAGTCGCCCGGGCTTTGTGTTACAAGCGCCGCGATAGCATTGGCCACGTGGGGCATACTCCGGTCCCCAAGGGGGTCGATTACAACGTCTGGCTCGGTCCGGCACCGTTGCGGGACGACGTGCCCCGCGAAAGCCTGCACTATGACTGGCATTGGCAGTGGGACTACGGCAACGGCGACCTGGGGAATCAAGGGATTCACCAAATGGACGTCGCCCGCTGGGGGATCGGCGCCGACACGTTGGCGGACAGCGTGATCTCCTTCGGCGGCCGGTTTGGCTACGTCGACGACGGGCAAACCCCGAACACCGAAATGTCGATCATGGAATACGGCGACAAATTGCTGGTCTTCGAGACCCGCGGATTGCCGACCAGCCATTACTTTGGTGACGGCAGCGGCAACGATGTTGCCAACATTTTCCACTGCGAGAACGGCTTCATGCGGTGCAGCTATACGGCGTCGGTGGTGTACGATCTCGATGGGAATGAGATCAAGCGTTTCAGCGAAGGCGACGACAAGTATCACTACAACAATTTCGTCGACGCCGTGCGGAGCCGCCGCTGGCAGGATCTCAACGGTGAGATCAACGAAGGACACCTGTCGAGCGCGTTGTGCCATCTGGCGAACATTTCTTATCGCCTTGGTACGCCGAGCGATTTCGGCGATGCTCCGGCCGGCTTGGCGGGCAATGAATACGCGGTGGACGTCTTCGAACGAACCAAGTCGCACTTGAAGCAAAACAACGTCGATCCGTCGCAGGTGAAATTTGCCATGGGACCGAAGCTGCTTGTCGATAAAGAGAATGAACGTTTCGTCGACAATGCGGCTGCCAACGCCCTCACCACCCGCGAATACCGCAAAGGTTTCGAGGTTCCGGCCCAGGCTTAGTCCATGCCGTAACGGATAATTTGGTATAACACAGGCCCGCGTGACCTCTGGAGACGCGGGCCTGTTTTTTATGTGGATGCGGTAGCGGCTTCACTCACCCGCGGCGCCGTCGATCCGTTTCAGACCGGCGGAGCGAGCGGCCGGTTCGGGATCTTCGTAAGGGAGACACTTGAGGAATTCGACGAGATCGTCGATTTCCGCCGGGGCCAAATGGCTGGTCTTACCGTGTCGGTCGTCGGGGTTTTGTGTGGTTAAGACTTCGCGAAGCGTGGCGGCCTGGCCGTGATGCAAATAGGGAGCCGTGCGGTAGACACCCAATAACGTGGGCGTGTCGTATTTCGGCCCCATTTTCTCGCTGGGATCATCTTCGCCGGTGCCGACGTCGTGCAATCGATACGGCTTTTCCAGCCGAGAATCCGTGAAGAACGGTCCACTGTGGCAGGTCGCACATTGCGTCTCTTCGGCGAAAAACAGCGCGCGACCCCGCTGCGCCGCTTCGGAGAGGCCCTTTTTTGCGTGCGGGCTGAGGGTGAACTTGTGGGAATTGGAATAGACGGCCAGCGCGTCCAGGTCGGCGGACAAGCCGCGATTGGCGGCCTCCAGCGACGGCTGGACGTCGCCGTCGATCAGGCCCCGTCCCTGCATCAATTGGCTGCGAATCGTGTGCTCGAAGTCCTGCACCTCGTCGCGGTCGGCTGACCAGTGAATGGGATGCGTCCAGGCCATGCCAAACAGCGCGGTCGTGTCCCGCAAGCCTTCGGGGTTGTGCCAAGTCCGTCCGTCACTTTGCCCGTCGGGATGACAACTCGCACAGGAAATCCAGCGGCGGCTGGCCATCGGTTGCAGCGCGGAATAGAACAGCTCCTTGCCCCGCAGCATCTGTGCATCGTGGGGATTCGCGCAAACAGCAATCTCCGCTGTCGGCTTGAGCGATTGGGCGTCATAACGGACGACATTGAAGTCGAGCGCGTTGTACACATAAAACGACTGATTGTCAGGAGCGACGCGGACGGCCCGCGGGTTGTGGCCCAGGTTCTTGACCGTCACGAAACTTAGCTCCCGGTAGTTGTCATCCAAAACATCACAGACGTACATGTCGTCTGTGCCGGCGAAGACCGCGTACAAGCGTTCGCCATCTGGCGAGATGGCTACCTCCCAGGGATTGGCGACGACAAACGTCCCATTGAACGAGTCCATGGCGACCGGCTTGCGGCGGCGGCCCTCACCGGGTGACGAGTCGACGACCGTGACGTAGGGAAAGATCGATCCCGCTCCGTGGGTCACGGTCGTCTTGGAGCGGATGTGCGGCAGGTAAACCTTGGGCCGTGTGGGATGCGGCTGGATTTGACGCGCCAAGTTGTCATCGCGGGACCCCTGCCATTGATCGACGACCTCGCCCGATTTTAGGTCCAAAGCTTTGACGATACCGGTGTGGTATTCCGTGACGAATAGCCGTTTCCCGCCCGGTTCGACGGCGATTCCGCGTAGGAAATTCCCCGCGGGGAGGGAACGTGTTACTGCTTGTCGGCCGGCATCCATTTCAAGCACCGTGCCGGGATAGTCGAGCGTGACAAATACCCGACTGCCGTCGGCGTTGGACACGACGCCGTACGGTTCATCAAACACGTCGATGCGCCCAGAAATCGCTCCCGATTCGCCGTCGATGAACACGACTTGGTCTTCGTCATAGATGGCCACAGCCAGTTCGTGTGTATCGCCCAGAAAGCTGACCCCTTCGGGGTGCCGGCCGACCGCGATTTCCCGCAGGACGGTTGCCGTCTGCAAGTCGACGATGCTCACGCTACCGTTGTCGCGATTGGAACACGCCAAAAGACGTCCGTCGGACGAAATGTCCATCAAGCTGTTCGACTGCCCCGCACAGACGTGAAGGTGAGGGGCTAGGCCAATCAGTAAAGAGACAATCACCGAGAGTCGCATGGGGGTGTTTCCTGAGTCGGTCG
>CALFYU010000644.1 GCA_937952455.1 uncultured Planctomycetaceae bacterium | reverse complement strand
TGATCGTGATCCCAACATGCCATGCAAAATGGACCACTTTCGGTTCCGTTTGCGGCCTTACGCATGTAAACGTTACCATCGCGGGAGAGTTCCTGAGAAATATTCTCCGCGGCCTTCAGCCGTTTGACCTCCTCCTTGAGTTCATGATTCTGTTCGCGGATGTCAAATATCTCATCGCGGAGATCACAGATTTTTTGGTACAACTCCTGGTTGTCAAGCTTCCTGATTAGATCAACGATCTCTCTCGTATCGCTTACAATACTCATTTCGCGCTCCACTTGATGACTACCTCATGACCACAAACCCGCCCGCCGGACGGCATCTAGGCTGAAGTTGACGAACGGGAAACCCCTGATTTTACAGATTAATCTCAGAGATGTCATCGTTACCTCAGAGACGCCGTTGTTTCGTAATGCGTAGGTCGAGGGTTCAAGTCTCTCCGGCGGCTCTGCGAAATCCCGTCGATTGTCCGTAATACAGGGCTGATCGGCGGGATTTATTTGTTTGACAGCGAAGGTGCTTGCGTCCTGGCGGGGAAACGAAACCGGCGGACCCGGCGTCAATCGATTGTTTGTGGCAGGAATTTCTGCCGGATGCGATCTATCGAGGGTTTTCGTGATTCGCGGCCGAGTTGATAGTACCTGTAACCCAGCGCGCCGAGATCGACGTCCAGCATCCTTTCCAGTCCCTGCTGCGCGAACTGGCGATTGATGAGATATGAGTCATCGAGCGCGTCAATCAGGTCCGCCAAGGCCCAAACAGCATTCGATTTTGTCAATGTCTCGATGCCGATCAGCCGCGTCGCTTCGCTCGTGGGATGGCGCAGCCAGCCCAAGGCCGCCGATCCCCCGCGGTTTGGATAATTTCTTTTGACCAGTTCTTCAGCATGGCAGTTTCGACAGGCATCGGGTCCGACATAGTCGCTACGGCGGATGTTCGATGCCCGCGCTGACTCGTGAGATTCTTGCGAGGCCAAAGCGGGCGGCGGGCCCCAAGTGTAGACCGTACGTTTGCCGAAGAAGTTCTCTTGGCGCGGCGGTTTCGACTTGGCTGCCACGGATGGACTGCTGGAAGTGGCCGGCGCCTGAACTGACCGATAAACCGCGGCCGAGGCGCCAAACAAGACCGCTGCAACCAAACAGACGGTAATGATGCGATATTGAAATGGCACGTCGCGAACTTCTGAATGCCTCATGTCCCGTCAGTGCGCCAAGCGGGCCACGACCCGCCAATGCCTTTACGCACGACATCTGGGATGTGACGGCGCTGCGTCGCTGGATAGGGAGCGCCGTGTGCGACCGCAAGCGGTCGTTGTGGGACTTACGATGTCACGCCTGACAATCTGTATTCTATCCGCGTTCAATCTGTGGCCAACATACAGCCGCCTCTCTTCCGTTGCGGGTCCTCTGCGCTGGGCCGCCTGTGCTCATAAACCAAGTTCGGTCTCCCAGGTTTGCACCGGACGATCGAAGGCGTCGTGCCGCAACGGCTCGGTCAGCGGCATGATCCAGTCGCAGTGCCCCCAACCCATTTGTTGTTGCACCAAGTCCACATCCGGATCGATGAACACTTGGGGTCTGCGTCCGTTGAGCGAGGAAAGGGCTTTCACTCGGATTTCCGTGTCCCCCAATCCCTTTTCGCGAAACTCATCCGCAAGAAAGTGGGCGAATTGCAGGATATGGTTTGGATCGCGGACCATCTTGCCGAGTTGGACGGGCGTGATGTAGGGACGTAGGTCGACGATTCTTTCGCGCCCGTTCTCGGTATTTCGTGCGTAAAAACGGACAGCCGCCTGTTTGTGGCGAAGCATCATCCGCCAAGAGAAGTAATGCCCTTGTTCGGTCCAACTCGCGGGCCCTTGATAGAAGTGATGCCGAAACGGCAACAGTAATTGCAGCAACACATACACGGCCAACAGCGCTGCACGCAGTTTCATACCAGTAGTCCAGCGAACTTCGCGCGGAGCTGCGCATTCTGTCGGCAGGCTTTTCAGGCGAAACAGCCGCACCGGCCAGTCCGGGGCGAAGAAGATCGTCGTCGCCGCGATCATCAGCCAAGGAAAGACGCCGATGTGAAACAGCGTCGAATTCATGACGTGGAACAAGATCAGCAACACAAAGATGTAAGGCCGCGAGCGGCGCCATAACAGCAGCGGGACGGCCAAGAGATCGATCAACAGGCCGCCCCAGACAAAGATCTGCACCGCCCACTCTTCGGTGAAATACGTTCCCAGCACCGGATACTCGGAGAGCTTTTCGAGCCACATCCGCATCGGCTGACCTTGCAGCCAATCGGCGTTGAGCTTTGCCAGGCCGCCGTAGAAGTAGACGATCCCTAGTTGGAAGCGCAGCAACCACACAGTCCAAGCCGGCGCCTGGGTCCTGGCGACCTCCGGTGATCCCATGGCGTCAATCGACCAGCGGCGATGCAGCGGAAGGAACATTGACAGAAACGCCAGCAGGCTCATCAAGTAGTAATGATTGTTGTACAGCGAACGTTCGCACAGAAACACGAACGTGAACGTTAGGAAAACGAGCACCGCGCTGAGGCGATAGACTAATCCGGCAGCGAAGCAGATTGCCGCGGCCGCCATGACGATGAAATGAAAGTACATTCCTGCCCCCGGCCAGGGGCGCACCCAGTCAAAACCGTAGTATGAAAAGTGCATCGGCGGGTTGATGTAGTGAAAACTGACCGCGCCGCTCAGCAGCGATCTGACTGCATACCATGCCACGGCCAGTCCGAACGCGATCCGAAACACGGCCAAGCTGGCGTCGACCACGGGGCGCAATAACTCCCGCAGGAGCCGATTGCCGAGGCGACCGCGCGGGCCACTCCAGCGCGGCGACGGCTCGTCGTCGATCGCGGGGAGGGTACGAACCGCTTGTGCGGAGGGGGCGTCCGCAATGTCCTCGACGGACGTTTGTTGTCGAGACACTGCTGAGGAAGTCGTCGTCCTCATCATACCCGTACGACCTAATCTAAAACCCGATCCGCTCAATGCCCCCCTGCGCTGGGGGCGGTAGCGAGTAGGGGGAAATATCACCTTGCGCTCGATAGTTCAATCTCGAGAACGTTGTCTTCGCCCTCTTTGACCTCCACGACATATTCGGTAAATCCCAGTCCCTTGATACAGGGATAGCGCCTGGCCGGTGCGGACGATTGTTTTTCCTCCTCCTCTTCCGCATCTTCTCTGTCGAGGAAATAGCCCTTGGGAATGACTTGCACCTTGTGGGTTCCCACCACGGCGCCGTCACCAAGATCGTAGGTCGTCAACATGGCGAATTCGCCGTTATCATTCAGGTGTCCGATCGCCGACTTGCCCGGCCTTTCATCGGATCCTTCGACGAAAGGCCGGAACAATACCTGGCCGCCCTGGATCGGCTCACCTTCGCAGGTCACACGTCCGCTGACCTCGGCGGTGTCAAATTCGCCCCCGCCGCAGCCGGGGATCATTGCCCCCAGCAAGGCGATGGCCGCCAACCAAGTCACGCGATTTGACGTACTCATCTCACCATCCACCAGAAATTGATCAACAACATGGATTCAAGAACGCGGACACTTAGGCAATTGGCGTTAGAATTCACCGATCACGTTCCCGTCATCCCGTTCGCCGAGATTGAAGTAGGTTTCTGCGTCGATGTTCTCATTGACGAATCGGACACTTCCGTCGCACAGAGCGAAGAACACACCCCCCACGTGGAAACTGACGAACGAGTCGTCGTCGAACGTCGTATTCGGGATGGCGTTTGCGTCGGTCTTGGCAAGAACCGATTCATCTTCGTACATGGCGCCGAGTGCCAGCGGCCACGACTCAGGATCATTCATATAAGACGATTCGCCAAGAGCGAAGGTATTCGTTGTCCCGTCGGAGATGTCTCGGATGCGAACCACGGCCGAACTGCTGCCGTCGCCAATGGAGTCCTCGAGCTTGATGAACACACCCCGGTCGGTGAATCCGACGTTCCCTTTGTAGTCCGATGTCGCGTAGCCCACCATTTCGGGAGGAGTCGAGATCGGGAAATCACTGGGATCGTCGGCAAAGTTCACTGCGATCCCGTTGCCGTAGAACCCGCCCGATTCAGTTCCGGTGACAGTAATCGGTTGCACTGTGGGAGGGATGGTTGACGTTGGACACTTGAAGGTGCTGAGAGATACTCTTGCCTCGGGAAGCCCAGCCTCGAACCGGCCGGACTGTCCATTGACGTTGAGCGACTCGTACAACGCGACCTGCTCGATGTAAGGCAGCAGGTAGGCCCCCCACGAGAAACCGTCCGTATCATTGCCCGCATAGCCGGCAGTTGGAAAAAGGGTCGCACACGAATCGTCGCAGGGATCCGCGATCAGCCCGGGCGGGAAGCTTCCGAACACGTCGTGGTAGTTGTGCAAACCCAAGCCCAACTGCTTCAGGTTGTTGCGGCATTGGGTACGACGAGCCGCCTCGCGGGCCTGCTGAACGGCCGGGACCAGCAGCGCGATCAGAATGGCGATGATGGCGATCACGACCAGCAACTCAATAAGTGTGAAACCTTTAATACGAAGCCGTCTGCTGCTCATTGAATACTCCTGTCGTAGTTTGACTTGCATGTGAAGGTTGTGCCCAAAACTCCATTGGCCGGGCGATGAGTTGTTCGGATGAGAATTACCGTGCGAATATGAACGTTGTTAGGTAGCGAGTGTGTGTTCTTTGTGAATTACAGCAAACCCGTCCCCCAGGGACCGGTGATGGCAAAGGTGATGCCCGGATCTTGGATGTTGACGAACAGCCACTTCCCATCTTTGGAGAACGTGGCACCCGCCCATTCTTCCGCGCGATAGTCTCCTTGGATGTTGTTGTGCTCACCCCGCAGGACGACGTTGTTCGCGGCGAACGGGAAAATTCGGCCGTCCGGCGTCATGCCCCGCAGATGCTGCGGCTTGACGTCTCCGTCTTCGCAAAGCACCAGCCCGCCGCGGGGGCTGACGCAGATGTTGTCCGGACTGTCGGCGACGCGCGCATCGGGTGATTCGAAGATGAGCTGCAGCACATTGTTGCGCGGATCATATTGCCAGACCTGACCGTGCCCCTTGTCGCCGCCGGAGGTCGAGACCAAATAGACCAACCCGTTGCCCCACCAACATCCCTCCAGGCGGGCAAAGGTCGCGGCACCTTGCGCTTTGCCTTGCATGAACACGCCCAACTCGTCGCCGGCCGGATTCTCGTCCCCTTTTCCTTCCGGCGAATGCGCTCGCTCGACATCTTCGATGTCGACCCATTCGACGTCGAATTTCTGCCCCAACTGGATTCCACGCCGAAGATCACCCACACCGGGCACCTTCAGCATCTGCAACTGGCCACCGGCGGCGAGTGTTCCCGCTTCATTAGGGATAAACCGGTAAAACCCGGCCGTACCGCGGTCTTCCGTCTCGTAGACGTAACCAGTCGCCGGATCGACAGCGACCGCCTCATGCACGAAGCGGCCCATCGCCTTGAGCGGGACGGGGGGCTTTCCGCCGTCGGCGGAGACTTCAAAGATCCACCCGTGTTCGCGTTGGAAATCAAAACGTTCGTCGTCATCGACGCCGCCGGGGCCTAAAACTGTCTCTTCGCAAGATAACCAGCTTCCCCAGGGAGTCGGCCCCCCAGCGCAGTTTTTGACGGTCCCCGCCAGCGCCGGCTTGGCGCCGCGCCATTCACCCTGTTTGGAGTCGAATGTCAGCAGCGCACAGCCGCCGCCCCCTTCGGGGTCGTAACGAATCTCGTCGGTCCCGAACGGACCCGCTTTTGCCTTCAGCTCATGGTTTCGGCAGAGCGTGATGAGCCCATTTTCCTCAGCGATGATCCCCATCCCGTCATGCGCGCCGGGCGTGATCGTCCCATCGGCCATTGCATCGCCCGTCCAACCGAATGACCGATAACGGAAACCCGTTGGCAACCTCAACAGCGCCAGCCCCGTCGTCTCATCCCGAACCGGTTGCAGCGAACCATAGCCGGAAATAACGCAGTCCGCCTTACCGTAAGCAGCACGTTTGAGAAATTCGCCCAAGGTTCCGGCCACGCCGAGGCTGCCCATGGCGTATAGAAACGTGCGACGTTGAATCGGGGAATGTTCAATACCGGGCCGCAACTCACCAAATCCTGACATGAGTTCCATTCTTTTTTGAAGTCCGTGTGGCGTGTGGCGAGGCGTAGTATGAGCAAGCCTTGGGCGCGAGAGCAATCGGCTCGGTCCGGATATCACCCCCTTTTCACAATCTTCACGACACCTTAACACGGCGCATCGCCAGCGAGAGCGTGGCCGTGGAGAAACGGCGTCAGAGCGCGCGCGGTCGACCGACGGTATCAAAGAATCGGCGAACTCGCGGTTAAGCCGTCGTAGCTGTCGAGACTTTCTCAGCTGCCACTTTTGTCATCTGCAGATAGCACTCCGCGACGATCAAGTTCGGGACCCAGGACAACCAGGCCACCGTTTGGTAGACCGCCTCGAACTCGAACCCGGCCGACATCAAGACCGGAATCCACAACCTGAGCGTCACGGCGGCGAAGGTCAGCGCGTAGCTGCGGATCATCCACTGGCGATGTTGCGGCACGCGCCCTTGAAGGATGGACCGGAAGGCCACGGTGCCGGTCAAAATCCAGAACCCGGCAAGCATCCCGAAGCCAATGTGCGTCGTGAGACCGCCGTATGAGTGCGGCGCCAGCAACAGGCCGCCGATCCCCCCGAAACCGACCGTCGCCAGCAGATAGACGCCCCCCAACAGGCGATGAAACGTCAAGAATCGATTCCGGAACCGCGACCAGAATTGAAAGGGCCCAATGACGAGCGCCGCAATTCCCCCGCCTATGTGGCCCAATAGGGCAATCGGGTGGTCGACGTAGACGGCGCGGCTCTCCCGAAAAAACGTTTCGGGATTCATGGCGAAATACCGCAGCGACGTGGTCGCCACCAGCAATGCCAGCAGGGTCATCGTGCCCCAACCGATCACTCTCACAGCGGACTGTATCAAGCCTTGTTCCTTAGGCTGGCGGATGACTCTCACGTCGGTTCTTGCTGTACCGATCGTAATTCGCTCACTTTTCCGAAATCTTGGGACAAATTCAGCGATCGGACTTGCGCCCGACTCATCTGAATTTCCGACCTCCGGTGCGTAAAGTCAACGTCGGCCGAATTGGGGGGACGAAAATATTCTGTCGTTCGATTTCCCGTGAGTCGCTTGTCGAATGGAACCGGGACGCGTTAGACCGTCCGACCGAGCTAAGGTTCACATTATTCCAAACGAACACGAGTTTGCCCACACCGCATTTCCATTTGACCGACTTGGGATGGAATTCGGGTTAGGGATGCCGAAAACAGATGCCGTGCGAAAACTCAGAAAACGCGAGGCATTCGCACTATGCCGGCTAGCATAGCGGTCGTAACTAAGTCACAATATTCTGTGTAAGAAACGCGTATACATGTCGTCAAAGTTTTCCGGCCAAGTATTCCATGCGCTCCGTGGACTCGCGATGAGCATTCCAATCGTGACATCGTTTGAGGTCAAGAAAACGCTGCTTGGCGGATACCAAGTTTTTCTCGCCTGCCCGCATTGCGCATCGCAACTGCATTGCAAAGAAGCGGAACTGGGGGCAGACGATTCGTGCCCCGAATGCCGGCAGCCATTTCGCGTGTCACCTCAGGCCAACGCGCAGATCGAAACGCTCCGACAACAGGCATTAGGCAAAAAGCAACAAAAGGCAACCGGCAAGAGCCAGGCGGAAGGTAATCATCTTGCAGATGGCGGAACGTCGCCACAAGCGGTCTCCGGCAAGAAACCTCCGGCCCCCGAAACGCGGCAACGAGCGAATCCTGCATCACCATCCCGGCAAGCCGCGTCTCCTCCGACAATTTGCCCCTCGTGCGCCGAAGAGAACCCAGTCGGGGCGACCAAGTGTATGCATTGCGGCGATACGATCGGCGGGCCGAAAACGAGGCGAAAGACGGCCAAAGAGAAAGTCCACTCGTCGACCGCGAAGGACAGAAACAGCGACTTCCGTATTTTCGGCTATGCCTTGGCATCCGGAGTGGTTCTGATGGGACTGGGCGTCCTGGCGATCCCGCTCGTCATCGGGGCATGCTGCCTGGGCATGCTCAACACTATCAAAGACCTGCCCAAACAGCAAAACGGCGTCGACATCCAAGCTATGCCATCGCCGGACGAGGCGACGGTAGAGCCACAACCAGAGTTAGATGATCCTGCGTCACAAGTCGCTCTTCCGCCGATGCCGCCGGCCGGTGGAATCGGCGGCATTCCGGGACGTTTCCCCGATGAGCGATTTAGGCCGCCGGACATTACTCCGCCCCGCTTCGGCCATGACCCGCGATTGCCGGCCGATTCCATCGACTTCGGCGTGGTCTTAGAAATCACCGTCGAACAACTCGCCGAGCGTCGCGTGCGGATTCATGGAAACACCAACCTGCCTCCCGATACCAAGCTGCTTGTGTCCCTCAAAGATCGGCAACGGCGCAGCGTATCTGGTCAATCCCAATGTGCCGTCTCAAAGGAGGGGGAGTTTCATTCCGAAGCCGTCGGCCCGCCGGAGGGCTTGCGAGACGGCGTCTACGTGGCGGAAGTCGTGATGCCGCACCCGCGCGAACAATCCGAGAGTGTTCAACGCACCATCGGCATGCATGGTGAACGGTTGTGGGGACCGCGCGTTCAACAGGGTCCGGCCGGAAAATTGGTGTTCGTCGCACGTGAATTTACCATCGGTCACAGCGGGACTGTCGAAACGCTCGAGGCCCGAGCGCGTGAACGTGTCGAGCCCGTTGAACAATGGCTGGCCGACGTCGAGGCGCTGCACGATCGCTTGATCGAAGCCCGCTCCAACAAGTGGCTCAGCGACGGCGCCGACAAAGGGAAACTGGCCAAATGGGCCACATTCGCGGCTGTGTTCAACCAGGACATTCAAAGCTATCAAAGGCAACTGACACTGCTGCAGCCGATGCAGGCCCGGACGTTGCTCTCCACGGCACTGGAGAGCATCAAGGCCATGTTTCACGCGTCATCGCTTCGACGAGACGCTGAGTACGATCAAGCGAGCGCCCGGTATGCGAAGAGCATCAAGGACCTCAAGGAGTTCGTCGAACGTAATCGACGATCGCCGTGAATCTTCGCATTTCGAGGAGACGGACTGCCATTAGAAGGCGTCGCTCCACCAAATCTCGTAGGATTCCAGTGCCCGATCAATCGGTTTCGAGCGGTCGGCGATCCACCACAGCGGGGCATAGGCGATTTCGATCGCCGCCAGGACCGGTTCCGGAGCCGTCCGAAATACCAGAAGTCGAAACAACGGACCGTATGCGACCAGGTAGAGCACAAACGCAGAAACGGCGGCGGCGATGACGTGTTTGACCTTCATGCCTCTTAGCGTAACCGGCAGCGTAAATCGCGGTCAATCGATTCCCGCCCCGAGCTGAACCGTGACAGCACAGTCATAAAACGACCACGTCGTATTCCTGTTGCGAATTGGGGCCGAAGATGTCCCCTTCGACGATGATCTTCCAGTCGTAGCTGTGACAGACAAACTCCGAAACCTGGGTGCTGCCCGAAGGAACGGCCTCCTCCGGGACTTCGATCGTGAAATTTTGCACAACGTTTTCTCCATCGGCCGCATGTAGCCCGGGGACGGTAAATACGTCAATTCTGTCCAATTCCGTTTCGCCCCGATCCAGCGACACGGCTTCCGTCTCGTACGGGCCGCTGTTCTCAAACGACCGCCTTGTCTCCCGCGTGGCCTCTTCATACTCGGTCTGCGTACAGACCAACGACACGCGCAATTCGTTGAGCGACGCCGGGCCTTTCAGCGACAGACGCACCGCCGCCGGGCGCCCCCGCGTCAATTCGAGGCTTTCGATCTCAAGAATCGGTGCGGCGACACGCGTCGAGAGGCTGACGTGAACCGTGCCGTAAAGTGCCGCTGCGGACAACAGAAAGAAGACGATGCTCGCACCCAGTGCCATGTACGCTGACACGCCCACCAACTCCCGGCTGGCGGCATAGGCGATGCCACCAAACAAGGCGAACAGCACGATGCCGACCATGCCGAAACCGATCTGTTCCGCCGGCGGTTCGCGCGGCTGCAGCCGCACGAAACCGGCTGAATCGCCCAAATCATGGGCCCGCTCAGTCATGTCACCTTCATCCTCGCGGCCGATTGGATTACGAATTCTTGGGCTTGATTTGATATACTCAACGGTTTCACGAAATGCGATCCCAAACAAAGATCGGCCGCCTGATGAACGTCAACCTGCATAACCAAGTCGCCCTCGTGACCGGGGCAGCGCAAGGGATAGGAAAGTCAATCGCCGAAGCACTCGCCGCCAACGGAGCGCGGGTCGTCTTTACGGACGTCGACTTCGAAATGGTCAAAGAGACCGCCGCGGGGCAAAAGGGCTGTCTTGCTCAGGAACTGGACGTCACCAACGACGAACAAATCTGCCAGGTCGTCGCCGAGACCGTCCGCGAATTCGGGCGGCTGGACATCGTCGTCAACAATGCCGGTGTGAACACGATGGCCCATCGCGTAACAATCGATGAATTCCCACGCACCGAATGGGATCGTCTGCTCAACGTCGACTTAAACGGCCTGTTCGCCGTCAGCCAGGCGGCGTCCCGCCAAATGCGAGCGCAGGGCGGCGGTAAGATCATCAATATCGCATCGATCGCCGGATTGGTACCGCTGAGGTTACAATGCGCCTTCGTGGCCGCCAAGGCGGGGGTCATCAATCTCACCAAGGCGATGGCGATCGAATTGGGGCCCTACGGCATTCTCGTCAACGGCATTGCCCCCGGGTCGATCATGACGCAGGGGACCCGACAATTGTTCTACGGCGAGGACGGCACGTTTCGAGATTCCGTCCAGCAGCTCCTGGCGCACATTCCCCTGGCGCGGCCTGGAACGACCGAAGAGATCGCCCATGCGGCACTTTTTTTGGCCGCGCCGGAAAGCAGCTACATCACCGGCCACATCCTGACCGTCGACGGCGGCTGGACCGCCGGGTATACCCGCGATTTTTAATTCCATTCGGCTGCGAGCGACATGCGTCAGCACGCCCACGTCCTCCGCGATTCCAAACGCATTCCTCGCGGAATCCGCTGGGAACATCGTCCGCCCGAATTCTAAGGCCCCTCGTTTCGCGAGCTTCGGTGGGTTGCCGGATACGCATGCCATGAGAGTCGACGCGCGGTTAATCGGCACGGTACACTTACGGTTCGTTACACGTCGCACAAGTCTCATTGTCGCACCTAAATGTTTGCCCGCATTCGCCAACTCCTGGAGATGATCCGTTTCAGCCATACGCTGTTCGCGCTGCCGTTCGCGCTGTTGGCGGCGGGGATGGCGTGGTGGAAGAATTCTCAACAGGGCATCCCCTTTCGCTGGCAGGATTTGACCGGCATCCTGTTGTGTATGGTCTTCGCCCGCTCCGCAGCGATGGCTTTCAATCGGCTCGCCGATCGAAAAATCGACGCCGACAATCCACGCACTGCCGGGCGGCATCTGCCGGCGGGGATCCTGCCGCTATCGACCGTCATTACCTTTACGCTGCTTTGCAGCATCGGATTCGTGGCCTCAACGCTCCTCTTCCTGCCCAATCGATGGCCGCTGATCCTCTCGCTGCCGGTGCTGGCGTTTTTGTGCGGATACTCCTTTGCCAAGCGGTTCACTTCCTGGTGTCACTACTGGTTATCCGCCGCGCTAATGCTCTCGCCAATCGCCGCCTGGATTGCCATTCGCGGAAACGTCGAGTGGCCGCCGGTGCTGTTGGGGCTGGTCGTGTTTTTCTGGGTCGGCGGATTCGACATTATTTATGCTTGCCAGGATGTCGAGTTCGACCGCGAGAAAAACCTGCACAGCCTCCCCGCGCGAATGGGCGTCCCCGCGGCGCTGCGATTGGCAATGCTCAGCCACCTGTTGATGGTGGTCTGCCTGTTCGGACTGTGGTACGCGGCGGACCTAGGCCCGGTGTTTTTCGCCGGCGTCTGCTGCGTGGCCCTGCTGTTGGCATACGAACACTGGCTGGTCCGTCCCGATGACCTGACGCGCGTAAACATCGCCTTTTTTCAAGTAAACGTCATCATCAGCATGGGGTTACTGGTGGTCGGCTTGGCTGATTTGTGGTGGACGGCCGTTTAACTTCACACGTTTTCTTGCTCCGGAGTCTCTATTGCCATGTCGTCGACGCCGCCGGAGAGACTGCCCCAAATAGATCGCCTGAATCCGCTCACTGGATTGATCGGAATCGTATGTGCGGCGATCGCCGGCGGCATGGCCTGGGGCATCCGCGGGCAGTACG
>CALFYU010000643.1 GCA_937952455.1 uncultured Planctomycetaceae bacterium | reverse complement strand
TGCCACGATCACAAGTACGACGCGATTACGCAAAAGAACTTTTATCAGCTCTCCGGTTTCTTCAACAACATCGATGAGTCGGGGCTGTATTCGCACTTTACGCAGTCAGTCCCCACGCCGGCGCAGATGCTGCCGACCGAGGAGCAAGCCGGCGCCATAGCGCTTCTCGAACAAGCCATCGTTGCCGCCGAATCGAAACTGCCCGAATTGGTCAGTGATCGCCGCAGCGAGTTCGATGATTGGCTCAAACAGACACCGCGGCCGACAACTGTCGCCGGCTTAATTGGCGATTTTCCCCTGGAAAGCATCGACGACAATAAAGTCGCCAATCGCGTCGATGCCGGCGAGCCGGGCAACGTCTCGGAAGATCCGCAAATCGTGCCGGGCAAGATCGGCAACGGTTTGAAGTTGAGCGGCGAAAATAACGTGACGTTCAAACTGGGGGGAGATTTTACCCGCGACGATCCGTTTTCGATCGCGCTGTGGATGCAAACGCCCGACGTTAAAGACCGCGCGGTGATATTTCACCGTTCGCGCGCCTGGACTGATTCGGGAAGCCGGGGTTACCAGTTGTTGCTGGAAGAGGGACGGTTGAGCGCGTCGCTGATTCACTTTTGGCCGGGCAATGCCATGCGGATTCGCGCCAAGCAGCCGCTCCCGGTCGGAGAATGGGCGCACGTGCTGATGACCTACGACGGTTCCAGCCGCGCGGACGGATTGGCAATGTACGTCAACGGCGAGCGGATCGAATGCGACGTCGTGCGGGACAAGCTCACCAAGGAAATCACCGGCGGCGGGGCCGATACATTGACAATCGGCCAGCGGTTTCGCGATCGCGGTTTCAAAAATGGACTCGTCGACGAATTTCGCGTCTACAACCGTCAATTGACGCCGTTGGAGGCCGCGCAGGTCTTTGACGGTCAAACTTTGGACGCGCTTGCGAACGTCGCGGCCGAGAAACTCACCGACGCACAGCGTGACGAGTTGTTCGCGTATTATCTCACCAATCACGATGAAGAATATCGCGGCGCTCTGGCCGATCTGCAAAAGCTCCGACGTGAGCGGAGTCAAGCGAGCGACCCCGTGCCTGAGATCATGGTGATGCGGGAAATGCCCGAGCAGCGGGCGACGTTTATCCTGCGGCGGGGAGCCTATGATGCGCCGGGGGAGCAGGTGCAGCCGGGGGTTCCGGAGGCGGTGTTGCCGTTTCCGGAGAACGCGCCGCACAACCGGCTCGGATTGGCGCGGTGGCTGACCGATCCACAGCATCCGCTGACGGCACGCGTGGCGGTCAATCGGTTCTGGCAAGCGATCTTCGGCAACGGATTCGTCACCACACCGGAAGACTTCGGCAATCAAGGCGCCGCTCCCACCCATCCGCAATTGTTGGACTGGCTGGCGAAACATTTCATCGCTTCCGGCTGGGACGTCAAAGCGCTACACAAAATGATGGTGATGTCGGCGACGTACCGGCAAAGCTCGAACACCCCGCTGGAGGTCCGTCGGCAGGATCCGCAGAATCTGCTGCTAGCCCGCGGTCCACGGCAGCGGTTGTCAGCCGAGATGATCCGCGACAACGCCCTTTTCACCAGCGGACTGTTGGTCGACAAGATCGGCGGGCCGCCGGTCAAGCCGTATCAACCGGCCGGGCTGTGGGAAGAAAAATCGGGCACGGCCTATAACCGCGACGAAGGGGAGGGGAGTCATCGCCGCAGTCTGTATACGTATTGGAAACGGACCTCGCCGCCGCCGTCGATGCTGACCTTTGACGCCGCCAAACGGGACGTCTGCGCTGTTAAACGGCAAACCACAGCCACACCGCTACAGGCGCTGGTGCTGCTCAACGACCCGCAATACGTCGAAGCGGCCCGCGGATTGGCAGAACGCATCATGAAAGAGCAAGCCGGAACACCGTCGGATTGGGTGGCCGCTGCCTTCCGTCGCCTCACCAGCCGCCGGGTAACGGAGCGCGAGGGGGAATTACTCTTGCAACTTTATGAGGAACAATTGGCCGAGTTCCAACAACAACCTGAGGAGGCCGCCAAGTTATTGGCGGTGGGTGACCATCAGCCCGATGAGTCTTTGGACGTCGCCCAATTGGCGGCGCTGTCGCTCGTCGTGGAAACGATCATGAATTTTGACGAAACGGTAACGAAGCGATAGACAATCGATCCGGGAGGGCGAAGCTCCCGCTGAGCCGCGCACGACCGGACGACTTTCATCACGAACGCCAACCCGCAAATGATGCAACACTTCGCATCGCGGCTCGGCAGCAGCCTCGCCCTTAGGTTTAGGCACATCTTCTGCGTTTTAAGGCATGGACGCCGTC
>CALFYU010000642.1 GCA_937952455.1 uncultured Planctomycetaceae bacterium | reverse complement strand
GACAACGGCGCCGACGGCATCGTGATGGCGATGGTCTCCGAAGTGCTTCGGCTCTCGGATGTCGAGCGGCGGGAGTTGGCCGAACGGGCCTGCCGCCGTGCCGACGGGCGCGGAACGATCGTCATTAGCGTCGGTGCGGAGAGTAGCCGGCTGTCCGAGGAATTCGCGCGGCATGCCGAGAGCATCGGCGCAACGGCCGTGATGGCCATTCCCCCGATTTCCGTCGCGCTGGTTGACTGCGAATTGCGGCGGTATTACGCGCGGATTTTGAGCGCGATCTCGATCCCCGTCATCGTGCAAGACGCCAGCGGCTACGTCGGCCGGCCGATGTCGATCGACATGCAAGCGGGACTGTTTCGCGAATTCGGTGACCGCGTAATGTACAAACCGGAAGCCAACCCCATCGGGCCTCGTTTGACGGCGCTCCACGAAGCAACCGGCGGCGAAGCGACCGTCTTCGAAGGGACCGGAGGCATCGCACTGGTCGAAAGTTTTGCGCGGGGCATCGCCGGGACGATGCCGGGAGCCGATCTGATCCGCGTGCTGGTCGCTGTGTGGCGGGCGTTAAACGCCGGCGATTTCGACACCGTCAACCGCCTGCACCCGCCGCTCTGTTCGATGATCTCGCTGCAGACCAGCTTGGACGCCTTTTTGGCAATCGAAAAATATCTGCTGGTCAAACAGGGGATTTTCAAGAATACCGTCACCCGCGGCCCGGTCGGCTATCGCATGGATGCCGCCACACAGGCGGAAGTCGACCGGCTGTATGACTTGCTCAGCGCCAGTTTACCATGACGAACGCGGACGGGATCATCGCTGACTTGCCCCAAATCGCCGGTGGCTGGCAGACGATCACCGTAGACCTCGGCCGGCGCCAATTCCAACTCTGCCTCCCCGCCGACCCTGATGCACTGCTGGACGTCGCCGTCGATGACACCATCCCCTACTGGGCCTACCTGTGGCCGACGTCGTACGATATGGCGGCCTGGATCTTGAGTACCGATTGGCGACCGCCCGGTGATGTGTTGGAGATCGGCAGCGGCATCGGTTTGACCGGATTGGCCGGATTGGCTGCCGGCTGGCCGCTCATCTTCAGCGACTTCGAACCGCTGGCCGTACACTTGGCCACAGTGAACGCGCGGCTTAATAGCTTCACAGATGCGGGGGGGGCCTTGATCGATTGGCGGGAATCACCGCCGCAACAATACTCGGCGATATTCGGCTGTGACGTCACGTACGAGCGTGCGGACCACGCGTCACTGCTCAATTTCCTCGATGCTGCGTTGATTCCCGATGGCGTTTGCTGGCTCGCCGACTGCCACCGCGCTGCCACTGAAGAATTTTTGGCCGGTGCACGAGAACACGGCTACGAGATCAGCAGTCGGGACCTGCCGGCAGTCGATTTCCCCCACCGGCCGAAGTTTTCATCGGTCTTGCGGCGCCTGACGCGCGGCGGTTTCTAACGTCGCAGTTCACGCATCGCGACGATCTAGCCAAACTTGGCCACGACTGGTCTAATACAGGCCTCCCTCAATGCCAACCGACAATTGACGGGCCAGATCATGTCTGTTGCCAACGACGAAATTACTGCGGCAAAGCGCTCGAAGATCGCCGATGCGTTCGAAACGACGCGGTTGCATTCGATGGACCAGTTTCGCGGGTTCATCATATTCAGCATGTTCATCGTCAATACGGGCGTGCTCAGACATTGGCGGATGTTCCATCATGACAGGTGGCATGCCCAATTTGCCGACATGATCATGCCCGGTTTCATTTTCGCGGTTGGATTCTCGTTCCGCCTTTCAGCACTGAAGCGTTATCCAAAGATCGGCGGCCCGCGGATGACGTTGAGTTACTTGCGCCGCAGCCTGATCTTGATGCTGTTGGTCATGTTCATGGAAGGCTTCAGCGGCGTGGGGACTTGGCAGGAGTTGGATCAACTCCCGCGACGCTACACCGGTCCAGCCCTCGCCGAAACCGCCGAACAGCCGCAAACAGAAGATGCAAACGACGCGCTGCTCCCGAAGCATTTCGTCATGCATTGGTACTATTGGTTCCTGGGGGTCCTGCGCTCGCAAATGTGTGAAGTCTTGGGAATTATCGCGCTGACACAATTGTGGGTGCTCCCCTTGATCCTCACGAGTTCCCGCACGCGCATCATCGCCATGATCATCTTCGCGCTCACACACGTGGTGATCAGCTATTGGTTCAATTGGAATTTTGCCAACGGCGCCCCCAATGCGATGGACAAATTCCTCAATTTCAAACCCGACAGCACGTTTGACGGCGGTTTTTTCGGCAACATCTCCTGGTCGGTTGTAATGCTTGCAGGCAGTTTGGCCTACGACATCGTCAAGAGTTCGGCAACCGTGTGGTGTTCGACCCGGCGCTTGCTGACTTTAGGAATCGTGTTGATGTCTGCGGGATATCTGGTGTCGATTCCCAGCCGGCTATACGACCTCGACGCGACAACGGAGGAAGAGCAAATCAAACAGGCTCAGCATCTGGCGGAAACTCCCGTGTTGCCACCTTTCGCCGAGGGGGCGGGCCGCCCGCTGCGGCAATGGTTCCCGCCGCTGCCCGTATTCCAGTCCGATGAGGGCTGGAAGTACACTCCCAACTACTGGATGCCCTCCAAGCGAATCGTCACGCTTCCTTACACGCTGTTTGCGTCCGGTTTTTGTTTCGCGCTCTACGGGCTGTTCGTGTTGACGGTCGACGGCCGCGGCTGGCAGATCGGCGTATTGCGCACGTTGGGGACCAACGCTCTGATCGCGTATGTCATTCATTACATGGTGAAAAGCCGCGTACGGGACATCATGCCGCAAGGCGCGCCCGATTGGTTTCGCTACGTCCAATTCGCCGTTTTCTTCGCCATCATCTACCTGATCCTCCGCACCCTGGAGCGCCGGCAAATTCATGTCCGTTTGTGACGTGGTGGGGTAACCCCCAGCTGATGGCTTCGCCGTCATGCGCATCGTGCGATTGCGAAACTGGCGGTGCAGTCGTTGATACTGACCACACCGCCTTAAGAATTGCGGCTGAAGCTTACAGTAACCGATCTTCTCGGCCGTTGAAATCGCGGAACAAGCGATAAAATCCAGCGAAGATGACTTCGCGTTCACGAGCGAAGCTATCGGCTCCCGCTCCTCCTCGAAACAGGTCCAATCCGGAACCGCCGATCAGCGTGTCATTCCCGTTCTGACCGTACAGTCGGTCCATTCCAGCTCCACCGTTGAGTTGATCGTTTCCATTTCCGCCGAAAAGACTGTCACTTCCGTCGTTGCCGATGAGGACGTCATTGCCGTTGTCGCCGAACAAGCCGTCGTTGCCGTGGCCGCCGTCGATGCTGTCGTTCCCATTACCGCCGGACAAGAAATCGTCGCCGAAGTATCCGCTGAGGTTGTCGTCCCCGTCGCCGCCAAACAGAAAATCGTTGCCGATCGAACCAGCCAGCGTATCATCGCCCGAACCACCGAACAGCCAATCGTTGCCGCCATTGCCATGCAGCACGTCATTCCCCGTGCCGCCGTGCAAAATGTCAACATCGTTGCCGCCGGATAGCCAATCGTCGCCGTATTCGCCGTACAGTGCGTCTTCACCGTGCAATCCGCTGAGACTGTCGTTGCCTGCACCTCCCCGCAGTGTATCGTTGCCGTCACCGCCAACCAAACTGTCATTGCCGCCTGCTTCGTAGCCCCACCATTCGACCGTATCGAACCAGTAGTCGCCCCCCATTTCATCATTTCCAGCGCCGCCGATCAGCGTGTCATTGCCGACGTCGCCGTACATACGGTCATTGCCGTCTCCGCCCTTGAGCAGATCGTCACCCGCTCCGGCGTAGATCTGGTCCGCTCCGCCTTCGCCGTCAATGTCATCGTTCCCGTCGCCGCCATAGATCCAGTCGAGACCGCCACCGCCTCGGATCACGTCGTCACCGTCATCACCATCCAAGTGGTCATTGCCGCCGCGGCCGTCGATGAAATCGTTTCCGTCACCGCCGGACAAGTGGTCTTCTCCGAAAGAACCAATGAGTGTGTCATTTCCGCGACCGCCGAGACTCCAAAGCTCCACGTTCGTGTTATTGACAATTCGGTCGTTTCCATCGTTGCCGTAGAGCGTGATCACGTTGAACTCGCTGCGTCCAACCGTCCGCTGGGCGAGGACGTTGCCGTGGACGTCTTTGATGCTGATATTGATGCTGTTCAGATTGCCGGCGTAGTTCACCTCGATCACATCGTCATCGGAAGTCCCGAAGGCCGACAAGTGCGATCCGGAACCATATGGATCAATAATCTGGGCCGCCATCAACCGGCGATCTTCTAAGTTTTCAAAGTGCAGCGACGTTGAGGTCTTGCGCGTAAACGATTTATCTTGATTGCGTTGTTTTTGGAGTTTGAACATCGTGACTTGTAGCTTTCTCAGGTTGGGAGAGTGTGTCAGCGACCGTTGCCGCTCTACACTGCAATGCCCAAACCAAACCGGCACACGCCACGATTTTGGACTTTTTTCAAAAAATTCAGAAAAAGCGTGTAACAAATCGGGCTGAATTACGGGGCGGGGAGAGAAGCAAATCCCAGATTTGAAGTCGACCGGTGTGCAGTCACCGGCGGAATAGAGCACATGGGAGCATCCAGCAATTCCCAAACCGACGGCTTTGCCGTCGTGCGCGGTGTGCGAATGGCGGGTAATCGTAGGCCGGTGTAAGCGAGCGATGGCCTGCGGACGCTACATCGTCCGCTGAATCGCGGAGGCAAGCAGGGTAATAATGGCCAGCACCACCAACGCAATGGTGATCGTCCGAATTCGGGAACGTCGCTGTGGATTATCGGTCCCTTGCCGAATGGGAAGCCCCTTGAGCCGGTAGACGAAGGCTCTCATACCAAAAAAAACCGCTCCGGCGACGGCACCGTACACACTTGCCAACGCCGTGCCGGCCAGGATTCCCCCGATGTACTGTAGCGGCGACAGGTTGGGTTCGTGGTATTGCTCAGGAATGAAGAACCCTATCCAAAGGACCGGGAAAAAAAAGATGCAGACCGTCGCAATGGCCCCGAACTTCGCCCCGCGCAAGATCTCGCGAGTTACCGTCGGCGGTCGGTGGTCGAAAGTCTGATCTTCGGTTTTCGGATGCATAATATGGTACCGTAGGGCAGGCTCCCGCCTGCCAGTCGACCAATATGACCGCGATAGTTGTCCATGACAGGCGGGAGCCTGCCCTACTTAGCGACTTGGCCGAAGGCCAACTGTGTTCCGGTCGTCTCCCCCGCGCCACAACCTGGAACCCCACCCCCCAAAACAGTACGATAACCCCCACCACGAAACAATCTGTAAACTACAGAGGAGACGACTGCGATGGAAAAATGGCCTATCGGCGTGTGTGCTGCGGTCGATGCCGGGTTGGGGGTGCATCTGGGTGTGGCGCCGGAACTGGGCGTGGCGACGGGGCAGGTGCATGCGCCGCACCAACAGACCCGCACCGAGAAGACCGCGCAGGAGTTCCTCGCCAAATGCTCCGACGCCGGCATTACGGTCACCGCTGTCTTCGGCGGGTTTGACGGCGAGAGTTATGCCGACATCCCCACAACGGTCCGCACCGTCGGGCTGGTGCCTGAAGAGACCCGGGCGGCGCGGGTGCAGGAGATGAAGGAAATCTCCGACTTCGCCAAGCTGTTGGGCTGCGACACCGTCGCGCTGCACATCGGCTTCGTGCCGGAATCCTCGACCGACAGCTATCAAGACTTGCTCACCGTGACACGCGACTTGCTCGACCACGTTGACGGCAACGATCAGCGGCTGCACCTGGAAACGGGGCAGGAATCGGCCGAGCATCTGTTGGCCTTTATTGCCGACGTCCAGCGGGACAACCTGTTCATCAATTTCGATCCGGCCAACATGATCCTCTACGGCAGCGGCGAACCGATCGAAGCCCTGAAAAAGGTGGGTCACCTGGTGCGCAGCGTGCATTGCAAAGACGCCACCTGGGCGGCCGACGGCAAGCGGGGCAAGGAATGGGGGGCCGAAGTGCCGCTGGGCGAGGGAGACGTGGGGATGGAAACGTATCTCCGCACGCTGTTGGAAATCGGCTACGACGGACCGCTGACGATCGAACGGGAAATCGCCCACGACCGCGAGCGACAAAAAGCGGATATTGGAGCAGCCGTGTCGCTGTTGGAGAAACTTCGAGGAGAAGTTCTGTAGCCACCCGTCAGAGTCGCGCTGGCAGAGCCGGTGGCCCCCGCCGGATTTTCAGCGAAAAATAGTCGCGGCAGACAAATTGCGGGGGTGGATGTATCCCTTCGTGGTGGCTCGGATGAAATTCCTCCTTTGCGCCGGGTGATTTCGCGATGAAGACCTGCCCGACTTGTTCCGCAGCGGCCCACGAGTTGGCGACTTTTTGTCCCAGTTGCGGCGGTGAGTTCCATGGCTCTGCGGCCATCCCGCGTGCCTCGAGCCCGCCCGCCCCGCAGAGGCCGGTCAACCCGTGGATGTGGGTCATCGGCGGCGGCGTGATGCTGTTTTTGGTGATTGGATATTTCGCGGCGGTGCAAGTCGCCATGTCGATCCAGCAGGGTCCGGCGGCAGCGATTGCCGTCCCCGCAACGGCCGCCGGCCCGACGTCGAGCGTCAGTCCGTTCCTGCAGGAGTCCTATCTGCCACAGATCGGATTGGCGTTACACAACTATCACGATGTCCACCAGATGTTTCCCCCGAGCGGGATCTTCGACGAAGAGGGGACGGAGTTCCACAGTTGGCAAACCGCGCTTCTCCCATTTCTGCAGCATGCAGATATCTACGAGGACGTGCAACAAAACTTGCCCTGGAATGCTCCGGAAAACCAATGGGCGTTTTCGGAAACGATCCGCGAATACCTCAATCCGGATATCGGACTGACGATGACCGACAAGGGTTACGCGCTCAGCCATTACGCGGGGAATTCGAAGTTCTTCAAGGAAAATACGGGCACGCCCATCAACCAAATCACGGACGGGACGTCGAATACGATCATGGCGGGCGAGATCATGGATGGTTTTCCGCCGTGGGCCTACCCGCGAAACGTCCGCGACCCGGCGGCGGGCATCAAGGGGGACAATCTCACGTTCGGAGGACCGCGGGGCGACGGTGCCTTCTTCTTGAATGCGGACGGCACGGTCGTGTTCATTAGCGATTCGGTCGACCCCAAGGTGCTCGAGGCATTGAGCACACCGGCCGGCGGCGAACCGACGCCTGAAGTCCCCAAAGCGCGCATCTCTCCACGTGACCCGTATTAGACCGCCGTGGATTCGCACAAAACGTCCCGCACGTTTTGAGACGGCGACGTTGGCTTAAAGTACCCGACCGTTGCGGTTCGATGAGATTGCTAGTCGGGCGCCCAAATATTGGGTTCGGTCTCCGTCCGCCATCGGTGGACCTTCTGCAGGTGCAGTTGTCGAAGGCAGGAGGCGGGACACGTCCGCACTTCCGTTCACAACTCACGGTGCGTCTCAAGGACCGAGGCCATGTACGAATCTCATTTCCGATTCGAGCGGCGTCCCTTTTCCGCCACTCCCGATTCCGACTGTCTTTTCATCACCGACATCATTCGCGAGATTCTGGCCGAGTTTGTCATCTGCGCGGAACGCGGACAGGGCATTAGCATCCTGACCGGCGCCGCCGGTATGGGCAAGACGCTGCTCTGCGGTCGTTTGGCCGAGGAGCTCTCCGGTCCCTTCGAAGTCGCGCTGCTGAAAAACGCCAACTTCGCCACCCGCCGGTCGCTGCTGCAAAGCGTGCTCTTCGAGTTGGGGTTGTCCTATACCGGGATGGGCGAACAGGAACTGCGGCTGGAACTCGAGAAGTATTGCGAGTCGATCCTCTCCGACCGCAGCGGCGTGGCCCTGATCATCGATGAGGCGCACTTGCTCTCGCCTCGCCTGCTGGAAGAGGTCCGCGCGATTACGAACCTGACCGCCGACGGTATTCCGCTGGTGCGGGTGATTCTCAGCGGGCAATTGACGCTGGAGGAAACACTGGCGCAACCCGGCTTGGCGGCGCTCAATCAACGTATCGCTTCGCAACACCACCTGGAACCGCTCTCTCGGTTGGAATCGCGGCAATACATCGAATACCGAATCAACTGGGGCGGCGCAAACCCGCAACAAGTGTTCACCGAGGAGGCGATCGCCGCCATCGCCCAAGCCGCCGATGGCGTTCCGCGGGCCTTGAATCAACTGTGCGACCACACACTGCTCTTGGCCTTCGTTTCCGGTCAGGAAACCGCCGACGCGTCGCTGGTGGATGAGGCGCTCGAGGATTTGCGACAGTTGCCGCTGCATTGGAACGAGCGGAAACGTGTTGTCGGACCGTTGGACGCATTGCAACGAACATCGGCCGATGCAGCAGAAGAACATGTGGCGGACGACGCCGCGGAACGGTTTGACTTTGATGCCATTGCCGACGGTGAGATGGAGAGTATCGAAATCGGCGGCACAGCGGAGGAGACGTCAGTCGGCGAATATGCAATCGCGGTCGAAAGCGCCGGCGAGGAGGCGTGGATGGAAATCGAAGACGCCTCGGAGTTGGACGTGCCGCGAATCGACGTCGAGGACGAAGACGAAGAGGAGGAACTGATGAAACCCGATGCCGCACCGTCCGTACACACCGGTTCATTCGCCGGCGTTGTACCGCTGATGGACGACCAACGTACCGGTCCGGTGATGTTCGAAGAGGAAATGGTGGTCGACCATTACGCAGCACTTGACGCGGCACGCCGCGAACGGGCGCCGCTCTCGGCCTCAAAAACGAACCCGCCGCCGCAACCGGAGGTCTCCCAAGACACGCCTGCCGTCGAAGAATTCACGGCGGCCGAACCGACCGCCGCGAAAATCGAGCCTGCGCCTGCCGCCGTCGAAACTCACCAGAAAGAATCAGTGACGCCTGAACCGGCCGCCACGGAAGAGGCAGGACCCACTGAAGAAGAGTTGGGGGCGGCAATCCTCAACGATTGCCTCAAGGTTCACAAGAGCGTCATCGACGAAATCAACCGCCTGGACTTCGGTGAGATCGCCAGGATCGAGATGCCCGACGCCGCAGAAGAATTCGACGTTGTCCAACTCGAATCGACCGAACCCGCAAAAACTTTAAGGCATGACCGCCAGCCGGCTCCGGCGACGAATACCGCGCCGGAGGAAAACGAAAATAGCGCGGTGCCGCGGCCGAATCTGCGACGGTTGTTTACAAAGCTCCGCCGCGTTCAACACGAACGGTCACGTCAGTAACCGGACCGTTATCAACGACGGCGCCTCACGTTCAACCTTCGGTGCGGGCGAGCGTGCGGAATTCGTTGCGCAGCCAGATGCGGAAATCATCGTCGATCTGGTTCGGCGACGTGACGCCCAACACTGCCTGCAATGTTGCGAGGCCGTCCGGGTCGTTCTGCACGTTACCACGAAAACGGCGATAGTACTCCTTCAACAATCCACGGCGCTGCAAGTACAGGCACAGGTAGCGGACCTGGGCGTAGTGCAGGCCCTCTCCCTCTTTGCGGAACGACGGCGAGCGGATCAATTCCACAATTGGCTTGAGCTGTCCCGACAAGACGGCCTGCTTCAGCGAATGTAGCCGCCAATTGTGGTGGCCGACCAACGTACGTCCGTCGTCACTGAATACTCCCTGCTCATGCAGCGAGGCCAATCCCTCGTCGAACCATTCCGGAGCTTTGGGGAAGTCAAACGCCAGCAACGCATGCGTCAGTTCGTGCGCCAAAGTCCCGTTGCCGCTGGAGATGTCGAGCACGATTCGCCGTTCATCCCGGCGAAAGTAGCCGTGGTATTGCACCGCGTCGTAGTTGTCCATCTCCCGCGCCGTATCGCGAAAATTGCGGACGGTGCTCAGCAGAACCAGCGTGATCGGTTGATCGGGCGGCGTCTCAAAATAGCTGCTCCGCAGCGCCTGGACGATCGGTTCGATCGTGGACGTGTAGTGCCGCCGTAGGTCGGCTTCCGGTATGTCTCCAGCAATCACGAACGGCGATTCGACCGCCACGCGATATTCTTCCCCCATCCGCATCAGAAACGCGACTGCCGTTTTCTCGCAGGCATCTTGAAGCTCGCCGTTTTTGCCGGTTGCCGGACGCAATTGCGGCGCAGGCCATTCGATCGGTGTCGATGCCGCCATCACCTCCCGCGGACCGTGCGGGGTTTCAAACGTGACCCAGTAACTCACGGCGATCAGTGCCACCGGTCCGAGGGTCAGGACGAGGAATCGTTGCGTGCTCACGATGTGAATCTCAGCAGCTGTTGACTCATGGCGGACGTCGCCAATCTGTTTCGCCAAGTGTACGCCCGATTCCGCGCGAATTCCGAGTTCCTCTTGAGGGATTTCCAGGAATTCCACACAATTGAGAGGTGGCCGGGCCACACACGCGTTGCAAACCGGCACGGTGACGTGGTTGCCATAATCGGCGAATCGCAAAAAGTACCGCATAAGCAAGGAGTTTTCGGCCAAGACCGAGATCAGACCGGGCATCTCGATGGGAGGTGTCCTGGTGAACTTTTCGGGGTGATTCGAGAAAATTGCCAACGTCATAACCTTCCCATGAATAATCCCTTATGGCGGCGGTCGCCGACACAGTGTCAACCGGCCGGAATTCATTATCCATGCTCAAGTGCCGGCCCGGTTACGGACGAAATCCAACTTTGGATCTTGTTTCATCCGCACAACCGACATGATGTCCGCATTCCGGCCGCGCGGCCGGTTAAAGAACCTGGGCTTCGCCGTCTGAACACGGACGTCGGTCGCGGATTGCCGAGTTGGCCCTTGTTCCGGGCCCAATTGTCATCCGGCCCTTTAAATAGATTTGAGTACTGAGAATCATGGACGATCTTTCGCCGAAATCGACATCACGACGACCCTCCGTCCCCTGGCGGAACTCCCAGAGTCGCGCTCGCAGTTGCGGTCCGTTGTTTCCCGACACAGAACTTCAAGAGTTGCG
>CALFYU010000641.1 GCA_937952455.1 uncultured Planctomycetaceae bacterium | reverse complement strand
GCTCGATCTAGCGACCGCCGACGCCGTCGAATCGACGTCCGCCGATGAAGTGCGGATCATCAATTTGCCGGAGTCGCTTTTGCAGCAGGCGGTGAATATTCTGCGGGTGACGCAGCCCGACACAACGGTCACCTGGAACGTGCAGACGTTGCAGCGGATCAAGTCGCTCCCGGCGTCGGTGAATCTCGCCGACAACAGGCTGGTCATTGCTCGCGACGGTTCTTGGCGGGCGCAGGCGAGTTATCGCATCAACAACCGCAGCCGGCAATTCTTGGCGCTGGTATTGCCGGCCGAGGCGCGGATTCTGTCGGTGTTCGTCGCCGGCAAACCGTCGCGTCCCGTGCAGACCACCAAAGAGGGTAAACAACTGACGCTGATCGCGCTTCCCAAAACGCTGGCGGGCGATTTTTCGTTCACCGCCGATATCGTGTATGCCGGCCGTTTGCCGCAGCGGCTGCCGACCGGTCTCCGCGCCACGGCCGCCGACTTCGACCTGCCGCACGCCGACGTGCTGACCCCCAAAGAAGACGAGGAATTCGGCATTCCGGTCTCGAAAACAAACTGGACCGTCTATTTGCCCGAAGACATCGACGCCAGCGTGATTGATGACCCGGCTCGGTCGAATTTGAAACGCGTCACGACCGTCGAACACCGCTACGACTTGGGCGTCACACTAATGAAAGAAGCGGAAGAGGTTCTGTCGACCGCGCTGGAAAAGGGAAACGTGGCCAGCCGCTACATGTCCAAAGCACAACTGAAATCGACCGAACAGCAAATCGACGCCTACAACCGCGACCTCAACGAACAAATCGCACAAACCGACGACAAGAAGAAACAGGCGGAACTGCAAAATCAACAGGCCCGGCTGCGACAGAAGTTTGAAGAGACGCGCAGAAAAATCGAAGCCGAGCAACAGGCGCGGGGGCGAACGTCTCAATCGCAAACGGGACGGCTTATGATCGGAGCCGGGGTGAACAGTGATCGCGGCCTCGTCGGCAACAGTGTGATCAGCAGCGAACTAGTCAATAGCAATAGCGGCGACGGGGTTTTTTTCGAGGATGCGGACAACGTGTTCGAATTCGAAGTCATCCCGAACTCTGAAATCCAAGCCGGTAAAGAGGCGAGCATCGAACAGCGGCGGGGCAAGCTGCAAGAACAAGTCGCGGAGCAGAAAGGGGCGTTGAACAAGGACCGAAACGGAAAACAAGAAGCACTTCTTGACGTTGACGAGGCGAGCATTCCACCTTTATACCAACCACAGGATTCGGGCGTCGTCACAATGCCGTTGAAACCGGGCGACGATGCCGGTGGTGGATTCTCACATATTGTCGCACCAATCGATGCCCTTATTGCTGAGCAATGGATTTTAGGTGCCGGACGCGGTGAGGAATTGGCCCGGGAAGACGTGGAGGGCGAACCGCAGCCTGAAGACCAACCGTGGACCGCCGCCGGCGGGTTGTCGCTGTTGATCGACGTGCCCAAGACCGGCCAGCAGATCACGCTCTCGAAAGTGGGCGGCGGACCGATGTTGGCGATGAGTCTGCGGCCGCAGGAGACGCGCGACACGCTGTTCGACGTTGCCTGGCTGATCGTGTGGGCCGGCTTGGGATTGTGCCTCGTGCTCGCCCTGCGGCGTCCGACTGCTTCGACGGCGGTTTGGCGGTTGTTGCCCGCAATCACAATGGTCGCCGGCAGCCTGTGGTACTTCCTGCTGCCGGTCGCCCCCATCGGATTTTGCATCGTGATGCTGGGCGCGGTCTGGCTGGCCGTCCGCCATCGTCACGCGACGGCATGACCGCCTAACATAGCGCCAGCACGATGTCGTTGTGCAGAGTTTTCCAACTTGCGGGGTGCCACTGGCGGCTTGTCCCGCCAGTGCGCACGTCGACGGAGGTGCCTGGGCAATGAGAATCAAACCTAACACGGCACTGGCGGACGAGCCGCCAGTGGCACCCGAGTTAGAAGCCCGTTTTGCTGGACCGCTTTTTGCGGCTTGCGGAGTTGGGCTGTTGGTTCAGCAATGATGCGATCTTGGCCGGGTCGGCGCCGATGCGCCGGCCGCCCCAAGCGTTCGCTTCGGCGCTGCGATGCAGTGCGAAGTTTTCGGGCCGCAATTGTTCCAGCGCGGGGAGCGGGGCCGTGAAGAGGACACCGCCGGGTTTGTGGAGCGGCTCGCGAATCTGGTCCGCGCCCCACACGTCAAGCCAACCGGAATCAAACGAAGCGGCGTCGGCAGAAGGTGCGGCATCCGTCACGACGAACGATTTGATTGCGTCGGAAAAGCCATTGTGGTTACCAACCCATGCCAATTGCCGTGAGGCGCTGCCGGAGCGGTCCCGAAATAAAACCGGCGCCGCTGCTGCGCCAGTATTCAGCGGAGCGCCGAAGATCGTCCGCTCGGCGAAGACCCCCAGAGTCGCGCGGCGAGAATCGTGCGGAGTCGGGTTCGTGACGTCGAAAAACGTCGTAGCCGCCGAGAGCGTGGATTGCTGCAGCACCACGCTACCCGCCGAATCCCTTAGGGCGCCGGCGACATCGAGTGCAAACAAAGTTCCCGGCGATGCCAGGGTCGAGTTGTCGATGAATAACTGCTGCTGCCGTATCTGAGCGTCGATTAACGTCCCGCCGGCGACAAGGAACGAATCGCGAATGATGCCGACTTGTGTTCCCTGAGGTACGTCACTCTTGGCATCGTGCCGCCAACGAACCAATCCCGGCGTTTGTGACGCGTCACCGGGGAGCGAGGTGATCTCGCATCGCTCGATCGAAAAACCGCCGTTGTGCGCGTCGAGGAACCACGGCAGCACCGGTCGGTTGGGGACGACTGACAATTCGAAGTGTCCGCCTACGATTTCCAATCGTCCGTTGTCGACCGTCATCAGGGCGTCCACCGTCGTCTCGTCGTCACTGGAGCGACCTTTGGCAGCGGCGGTTAATCTGAGAGGCGCTTTTCCGTCGGTTTGGCGGAATTCGATGCGGATCGTGCGGTCGCTGATCGTAAAGGGGGTGATCCGCCGCAACCCAAAACCTTCGGCGAGGATCACCGCTCGCGGGGGGAGATTGGCCTGTGCGAGGAACCGTCCCAAGTCCTGTTTGGTCAAGTCGACGGGAATCGTTTCGGCGTTCTCGAATTCTTTGCCGATCCCGGCGGGAAACGGCGGACGGGGCGGAATGTCCCGTTGCTCGATCGTGGGCGAATGTACCCCGAGATGCAGCGCCGCCAAAGCACAGCCGGGACGTACGCCCGCCAGACTGTGCGCCTTGGCGTTGGGGAGCGTATCCGGCGCCAACGGTTTCAAGTCGCGCGGTGCCAGCACATTTGCGAGAGAAGAAGGCCACACGGCGGGATGGAATTGCGTTTCTTCACCCGGCGTTTGCCAAAGTGGTTGCCAATCTGTGAAATCCGCAGCGACCGTTTCGACGGAATCGCCGTCGCGCTGCAATACCAATCGGGGCCACCCCTGATAGGCGGAGCCGGCCGATTCCCAAATCAGCTTGTCCGGTGGTCCGTCGACGCGCGGCCAATTTTGCAGGACCAGCATCGCGGCGGGGTCATCAGGATCGGCATTGGCCAGAATCGAGTCGACCGCGGCGACGTGCGTGGGGACCACTTCGCTCGCCGATGGGGCATTTGTCAATTCCACCGCGGCTGCGGATGAGACGATCGTGTCGCCGACCAATCGCAGGGTCCGCTGGGCCGCCGCCGGAAACTCCATGGGCGCCACGAGCTGAATTGCCGCCGCCCGGCCGGCGACGAGAAGGCTATCGCGAACCACGAGGTCGGCATTGGCAACTTCAACACGGGCAGCGGTCAGGTTTGGGCCGAGGACGACGGTGCGAGCAAGCGGCAGGCGTGCCGCGGGGGTTGAGGCGGAAGGAGCGGAGCGCACCAAGTTGAAAGCGACGACAGGCGCCGGGGAATCACCCACGACTTGCACGGAACAATTTCGCAGCAGCAGATCACCGTCGACGATGCGAAGCATGACCGCTTGTTCGGCGGGGGCGTCGCCGGCGAGTTGGAAAAACAGGTCCAGCCCGTCGAACTCCAACAGCTTGGCTGCGACATTGAGTCCAACCGGGCGGCCGGGATGCTGACGAATGTAAACGGCCGGGTGGGTGGGGTCTGCCGCCTTGATCACGATGCGTTCGCGATCGGCCAGTTCGGCCAGGTTCAATTCAAACGGCCCGCCTGCCGGCAGTTCCAAAACACCCCCCGCCGCCGGCAGTTTGTCGAGATAAGATTTGAGCGTGACCGTGGGCGGGCGGGCGTTGGGGCCGATCTTCGCGGGCAGCGCCACCTTGACGACAGCCAGACCGTTGCGTTCCGTGTCGAGGCGTGACCGGTCGGCCCAATCGGGCAGATACGGCTTTTGCGCGACGTCCGGATCAGGCGGCGGTTCCTTGTCGGTTTCGACTCGTGCAACGGGATCGCCCGTGTCAGCGGTGTTTGCCGCGGAATTATCATCGGCGGCATCGTCCGCTGGCTTCGCATCCGCCGGCGGATCAGGTGGGTTGTTATCGGGAATCGCGTTGACGTCGAATGGGTCGCTGACGTCGAGCGGGTCGGCGGTAAAATCCACGTTGACCGGTTCGTTCTGGGAACCCGATCCCCAAAGGGACCATCCGTAAGCGGCCAGCGCCAAAAGTGCAATGACCGCGACCAATGTGCCCACCAGCCGCACAGGAAACACAATCGCCCCGTCGGAGTCTCGCGAAACCAATTTCGGGTCGCGGGCCGGCATCGGGCTGGCGATTTTCCGCGTCTTCGCGGCCGGTTTTTGAGCGGAGGATTCCGCGTCCATTTCGGACAAGATCTCGCCGACAACAACGTTCCGCTGCAGGTTGACCTTATCCAACTCGGCGATCACATCGGCCGGCGTGCGATAGCGTTCTTCCGGGTTCCGAGCCATCATGCGGTTCAAGATGGCCACGACCCCCTCGGGGACTTTGGGATTGATTTCACGGGGATCGGGCGGACGGCCTTCGGCGTGCAGTCTCAGCCGCTCGGTGAGACTGCCGTCTGCATAGGGGGGTTCGCCGGTCAGCATGTGGTACCAGGCGCAACCCAGTGAATAGATATCGCTGCGGGTATCGGCCTTGCGGCTGCTGCGGGCCTGTTCGGGGGACATGTAGTCCACGGTGCCGACCGTCGTCCCATCGCGGGTGATCCCCGCCTCCGATGCCTCATCCACCAGGCGTGCGAGACCTAAGTCGGCCAGTTTCACGGTGCCGTCGCGTTGGATCAGCAAATTCGACGGTTTGATGTCGCGGTGGACGACCCCCCGTTCGTACGCGTGCTGCAAAGCGCCGGCCACTTGTTTAACGATGTCGATCGACCGCCGGATGGGAATCACCTCCCGGCGCTGGACGAGATCGTGGACGTCGATCCCGTCGATAAACTCCATAGCAATAAACGTGTGGCCGTCGGCTTGCCCCGCTTCGTAGACGGCGACGATGTTGGGGTGTTTGAGCGCCGAGGCGGTCTTGGCTTCGGCATGAAAGCGTTTGACCAGCGTGGGGTTATCGGCCCGTTCGGAGCGGAGCACCTTGAGGGCCACGAGTCGTTTTAGTTGGGTATCGAGGGCCAGGTAGACTGTCCCCATACCCCCCTCGCCCAGTTTGCGCTGGATGCGGTATTTGCCGATCGACTGCGGCAGCGAACCGCGCCCGTTGGCGGGGGCGGAGCGTCCGCCGGGAGATTCCGATGGCGATTGAGAATCGGTCGTCATTGATCCCCTAGTGCAGCATCCATTCTCAAATGTGAAATCGAAGTTTGCTTCATCAGCGTGCCGCGCAGTAAGTGAAACGGCCCGTGACGACAAGACTTCACAAAAACTGAGTGGCACCGAAATTATATCGACTCCACGAATCGAGAGTCAAAACCAGCGTGCCGAAAAACGCCGACCGAACGGTCAGTCCCATGTCAGGCGGAGGACTTGTCCGGAGTCGAATCCGCAAACCGCTCCATAACCAAGCGGATCGCATTGGATGGCGACGGTCTTGTGCGGCGTGGCGGCGGACCACAACAATTGGCCTTGAAAGTCGAGCCAACAAAGCTGCTGTTCGACAGTGGCCGCCATCATGCGATAGGGGTTGAAGCTGGACGAAATCCGCGAGACGGTCTCACCGAGTTGATACGAGCCATCGCTTTCGCCGTTCCCCTTGTAGCGTTGAATCCCGTGGGCAAAGCAGGCCAATAGAATCGTTGAGCCGTTTCCCGAGACGCTCAGACCGCCGACGTCGGACCACAGATTCTCGCCCCAGATCTCGCGTCCCTGAAAATTGAATCTGTAGAACATGCCGTAGGCGGACACCCCGAAAATCGCCGGCTCGCGGACAAGGAACTCCAGGTGCGCCAGGGGCTGGTGCGTGCGGAACTCGCGGATCGGTTTGCGAGGCGAGTCAAAGATCAGATTCTGCCCTCCGTCGAGACTGACGACCGCGTATTCGGCATGGGCATCGAGCGCGAGGTTCAAAGCGCGGGTGGAGAGCACGATCTTTTTGTCGAACTTCAGCGCGCGGTTGAACCAATACAACGTCCGTTTGCCGACCAGTGCGATTCCGCCCCCGCCGGTGTCTCCCCACGCAATGGCCCGTATCGGAGAGGGGCCGCGGGAGATGCGGCTGATCTGACCGCCGCGGTTGATGAGATACAGGCCTCCCGCTTCGTCCGCGACAAGCACTTCGCCCGTTTCGCGTCCCATCTGCATGGCCACCAGGGGGGCTTCGGTGGTCACCGTCCAATCCACATTGGGAGTGGAACCGCGCCCCTGGTGAATCCAATCCGGGACCTGTTGCGTCATCGTTGAGCCATTTGTCGGCGAAGAGCTCTCAGACCGGCTTGCAGGTCGCTGTCGCCTTCGACGTTCAAATCGGTCGGCGAGCGATAATATGTCCGGCTCTGATCGGGTTGGGGAACTTCCACATCGGGCGAAATTCCCACTTTAGCGTAATTGCGCCCGCTGGGCGAGTAAAACTTCTCGATCGTCAACCGCAAGCCGGCGTCGCCGCGGGTGTGCATCACTTCCTGCACGGACCATTTTCCATACGTTTTGCGTCCGACCAACGTTCCCCGCTGGTGGTCGTGGATGGCCCCGGCGACGATTTCACTCGCACTGGCGCTGTCACCGTCGATCAATACGACGAGCGGCATCCGCCATGTGCCCGGCGCCGTGGCCCGCATGACTTTCTTCACTTGTCCGTGCCGCCCGCGGGTGGAAACCAACACGCCGTTGTCGATGAATCGGTCCAAGACCGCCGTGGCCTGATCCAACAATCCGCCGGGATTTCCGCGGAGGTCCCAGATCAAAGCCCGCATGCCCTGTTGCTGAAGCTGACGCAAGGCGGCATCGAGTTCGGCGGTGGAATTGCGTTGAAAGCCGGTCATTTGGATGTAGCCGATCCCTTCCTGCCGGTCGACCATCGTCACGATCGGAAAGCTCTTGATCGTCACCGCGCGGCGGATAAACGTTCCTTTGCGGACGCGCGTCCCCGGCGGGCCCTGGATGTCCAAAATCACCCGGCTCCCGGAAACGCCTTGTAACCGCTCGGCCGCTTCGTCGGTCGACATGTCGCGACAGTCGGTGCCGTCGATGCCGACGATGTATTCACCCGGTCTGAGTCCTCCCGCGTCGGCGGGGCTGTCCGGCAGCACATTGACCAGCAACATGCCCTTGCCCAACTCGGCCTTCATTTCAATGCCCAGCCCCACGAACTCCCCTTCAATATTGCCGAAGAGGTCCTTCAACCGTCCGGGGGTCAAGTAGGCACTATAGTCGTCGAGCGCATTACACGCACCGAACACATATTCCATGATGACCGTCGTGGGACGCAGTCCCAAACGGGCCTGTGCGGCATGGCAGATCTCCAAGATGACCTGACGTTCTTCGCCGCGGTATCGTACAGGTTTGTTCCAATAGTTTTCGCGCAACAAACGCCGTAACGCGATGACCCGCGTGTCGTCCGCATCGAGCCGGTTGGTTTCCAGAAACTTCTCGTTCTCCAGCGCCAACCACAGGCTTTCCGTTCCGTGGGCGACGATCGAGGTGGGACCGATGTTTTCCACGTAGCGACTTTGAATGATCTGCGATAATTCGTCGTAAATCTGCAAGGCTTCCGACTCGTTGAGGTACAGCATCGACTCGCGAAACGAGCTGTCGGAATAGCGGCGGACGATGCTGAATTGAAATTTGCTGCGGCGGAGGCCCAGCTTCAGCGAATTGTTTTCCGGCCACTGTTTGGAGGCCTTCTCGTAGTGCTCGATGGCGTTGAGCCATTGCCGCGACGCTTCGAGCCGGCGGCCGGCGGAAATTTCGTTTTGGATCTCGCGGCTGACTTGAGATCCATTGACGGATTCGGCAAACCCGGACAGACCGGTCCACGAAGTTGCCGTGCCCAAGAGCAAAAGCAGTACGGCCAGTTGTATCTTGCTGCGTAGACGCATGAAGTCCCCCTCTCACCTCAGCAGCGGCGCACCGATACCGGCCCACGGCAGCGTGGATGGAGTTCAAGTCTATGGAATGACTATTTCGTTTTAGGAAGTGACCGCAGCCGCAACGGGCCGATCATTTTTACGGAGTTCGCCCTGAGCCGGCGGCGACCGATGAGGATCGGTCCCGAATCTCCGTCCTGCCGAGAGCGATGGTGATATTTCGCAGCGCGATGTTTCCAAAAGGCAACATGCGATGACAAAGTTGAATATAAACCACGTTCTGGGACCGGTCAAAAAATTGTCCTCCGCGCGGGGAGGCATAACAGTCACAGGCCGGACCACCGTGCGCCGGACGAACGAACATGCTGATCATCCGGCGTGGGTAAACGGATTTCCTACTGAAAGCATAGGCCGACATTGGTGCGGATGCCCGCGTGGGGTGGGCTTGTCAGAGGGTCAGGTCCATGGACGGAATGCTATTGGTACAAATTGGACGTCCAACGTTGTTCGGCCCTCACCCCAACCCTCTCCCAGGGGGAGAGGGAGTTTCTGTTTGGTCAACATCTCAACGAACCAACCACCGGTCGACTCAACGAACCGACCACCTGTCGACACGGCTCTTGTCAACGGGGATTTCCGTTAAACGAAATTCCCCCTCTCCCCCTGCCAGAGGGGCCGGGGGTGAGGGCCTGCCGACTAGAAAGCGCCACGCCACGCCTACAAGAATTGCTGGCTTGGGGAGAGTCCCCAGTGAACGCAAATCAGCAAGACGCTTTGCCTTCGGAAACGGGGTTGCGTACAATGGCAATGCAGACTTTGGCGACTCCCTTTGCCCCACAAAGCAGAGCGTCGCCCCGCCCGCCTAACATTCCCGCCGATTCACCAACCTCCCCACAGGATTGACCGAGACGCCGATCAATGTCTGGCAGCACGAATGTAGAAACATCCAGCGGGCCGCAACCGGGCCTAAACGGCCGGTTGGTCCCCTTCGACTACGCCCCGCTGACGCGGGTGGTGTTCGGACCGGGGACTTTGGCCCAATTGGGAGGATTTGTCGGCCAACTTGGCGGTAACCGAGTATTCCTCGTCACCGACCAAGGTTTGCTGCAAGCCGGGCATGTGCAAAGCGGTTTGGAGTCACTGCAAGCGGCCGGGTTGGAGGTGACGACGTTCACTGACGTGCACCAGAATCCAACCACCGAAGATGTGGATCGCGCCTTGGCGGTCGCCCGCGACGCCAATGTGGACCTGATCGTCGGGTTGGGAGGGGGAAGCAGCCTCGACTGTGCCAAGGGGGTCAACTTCGTCCTCAGTAACGGCGGACGCATGGAGGATTATTGGGGTGTCGGCAAAGCCACAAAGCCGATGCTGCCGATGATCGCCGTCCCCACAACGTCCGGAACCGGTAGTGAGGCACAATCGTTCGCTCTGATCGCCAATCCGCAAACGCACATGAAAATGGCCTGCGGCGACAAGAAGGCAGCGTGCAAGATCGCGATTCTCGATCCGGAACTGACGGTGAGCATGCCTCCCACAGTGACGGCCGCCACGGGCATCGACGCCGTGAGTCATGCGCTGGAATCGTACGTCTCCACCCGACGCAATCCGGTCTCGCAATTGTTCAGTCGGCAGTCGTGGCAATTGACCGCCAAGTCGCTCCGGCGGGTCATGAAGCGGCCGGACGACGTTGATGCCCGCGGGCGGATGCAATTGGGCGCGCATCTGGCGGGGGCGGCGATTGAAAACGCCATGTTGGGCGCCGCACATGCCTGCGCGAATCCGCTTACCGCACACTACAATATCACACATGGTGTGGCAGTCGGCATCATGCTGCCGCACGTGATTCGTTATAATGCCGAAGAGGTCGGCCGTTTGTATGGCGACTTGGCGTCCGATTGCGGATTGTGCGCGCCCCACGACGACGCGGCGGCGGAGTTGTTGGCCGATTTTGTGCGGGACTTGATCGCGGAGACGGGACAAGCGACGCGATTGGCCGAGTGGGACGTCTCGCCCGACCGGTTGTCGCAATTGGCCGAACAGGCGGCGACGCAGTGGACGGGCAAGTTCAATCCCCGTGCGGTGGACGGGCAGAGTTTGCGGGAGATCTACGAATGCGCCATGTGATCGCTCCCTGCCGCGAACTGCTGATTTGTCTGTGCCTGCTCGGCCTGTCTGCCGGTTTCGGTTATGGCGCCGAGGCGACGGTTCCCAAAGACAGTTGGCCGAATTACCGCAACGGACTCGAGCAGCGGGGCGTTGCTACGTCGACGTTGCCCGACAAACTGGAGTTGTTGTGGCGGCATGAAGAGGGTGAGATGGTCACCGCCACGGCGGCGATCGTCGACGGGCGGGTCTACATCGGCACGCTCAAAGGGGAAGTGCTCTGCTTGGACTTAAACAACGGGGACCGGATTTGGACGTACCGCTCCATCGAAAGCGACGACCCGGAGGAATTTGCGCCCGGCTTTAACGCGGCCGCCACGGTGACGGCCGACACGGTCTATATCGGCGACGAGGACGGCGTGTTTCACGCCAT
>CALFYU010000640.1 GCA_937952455.1 uncultured Planctomycetaceae bacterium | reverse complement strand
CGGCGTGTTCTTGGTGCTTTCGATGAGCACATACCGCGTCGATCCCAGCGTCTCGAGCACTTTGGCGAGTTGTTGTCGCCCGGTGTCGAGTTTGGAGACGACCGCTCCCGGCCCCAATTGCTGCATGCTGGGGGAACGGTCCAGCAGAACCATCGTGGTATCCGCCCTCCCCCCGGCGGTGACCCCCAACCAACCGCTGGCCAACGGGCGGCTGATGGCAAAGATCAAGCCGGCGATCGCCAAAGCACGGAATAATAGGATCAGCCATTGCCGAATCCGAGCGTACCCCCGCGACATGCGGTTGGCCGCCAGCAAGAACATCATCGCCCCCCAGCGCATCGTCTGGTAACGGCGCTGATTAATCAGGTGGATGATGATCGGCAGGCTGATTAGCGGCAGCGCTGCCAATAGCATCGGCTGCAAAAAACTCATCGTACGCCTCGCGCGCGCGTCCGTCCTGCCAAAAACCGCGTCAGTACCTGTTCGTAGTCCTCGTCGATCACGGTCTGATGGTAATCGATCCCCGTCTCCAGCACGACTTGTTTCAAGTCGTCCAAATACTGCCGCAGCGCCTTGTGATAACGGTCGGCGATTTCGTTCGGCTCCGCGAAGATCGCCGGCCCCCCCTCCATATCCAAGAACCGCATCGGCCGGCGGAATTCAAACCCCAGCTCCTGCGGATCCAACAAATGAAACGCGGTCACGTCGTGCTTGCGAAACTGCAGATGCTCAAAACAACTCCGTAATTCCGCCGGCTCTACAAAAAAGTCCGACATAACCACGATCAACGCCCGCTGACGAATCGTTTCCGCCAGCTCGTGCAACACGCTCACCAGTTGCGTGCCGTCTTTGGGCTGCGCCTTCTCCAACGTGTCGAACACGTGCATCAGATGCGCCGGGTTGCGCCGCGGGGGAATGTTCTGAATCATCCCGTCCGCCACACACGACAAACCGATTGCATCCCCCTGTTGCACGGACAGATAACTCAGTGCGCCAGAAATCTTGCGGGCATATTCCAACTTGGTGATGCCGGTCGTGCCGAAGTCCATCGACCCGCTCGTATCGAGTACCAGGCAACACCGCAGATTGGTGTCCGCTTCAAATTCCTTGACGTAAAACCGGTCGGTCCGCCCGTAAGCCCGCCAATCGAGCCGCCGCAGGTCGTCGCCGGGAACGTATTTGCGGTACTCGGCAAACTCGACACTGGCACCGCGGTGCGGACTGGGATGCCGGCCCGATACGCTCCCCATCATCGGCCGCCGCGCGAACAGCGGCAGTCCCGACAAACGCGACAGCGCAGCAGGATCCAAAAACTCCCGGCGATTCCGCTCCGGAAACATCACCGCCTCCTCAAACGCTCAAAGTCGTGCCGGGCCGGGAGACCCGCGCGGTTGTTGTGGCAAGGTCTCCCGACCTTGCCACCCGCCCGACCGCAGGTCTCCAAAACTAACTTCACCAACCCCGGCCGCTCACTCGTCCGTGCTGGTTTCCTCGATCAGGCGGTGGACGATATCCTTCGCCGTGATCTGCTCCGCCTGTGCGGCAAACGTCGTGATCACCCGGTGCGTCAACACCGGCGCAGCCACCTGTTGGATATCCTCCAAGCGGACCATGTAGCTGCCCATCAATGCTGCCCGCGCCTTGGCTCCCAGAATGAGATTCTGCACCGCCCGCGGACCGGCACCCCAGGCCACTAGCGGCTTCAGCCACGATGGAGCCGACAAGTCCGCCGGCCGGGTCTGCCGCACCAATCGTGCGGCATAGGTATAAATGTGATCCGGCACCGGGACCCGCCGCACCAGGTTTTGATGGGCGATGATCTCTTCGGCGTGCATCAGGTGTTCCAACTCCGGCAGCGCATCGCCGGTGGTCGTCCGCGCGATTTGCACTTCCTCGGCTTCCGACGGATAGTCGAGTTCGATCAGGAACATGAACCGGTCCAGTTGCGCTTCGGGCAACGGATAGGTCCCCTCCTGTTCGACGGGGTTCTGCGTGGCCAGCACCAAGAACGGCTCATCCAACGCAAAAGTCTTACCGACCGCCGTTACCTTGTGCTCCTGCATCGCCTCGAGCATGGCCGCCTGTGTTTTCGGAGGAGCGCGGTTGATTTCGTCGGCCAACACCATATTGGCGAAGACCGGACCGTGCACGAACTGAAATTCCCGCCGCCCGTGCTCGCTGTCCTGCAGAATGTCCGTGCCGGTGATGTCCATCGGCATCAGGTCGGGAGTGAACTGAATGCGGCTGAACTTGAGCGACATGGTTTCGGCCAGCTTGCTGACCAGCAGCGTTTTGGCCAATCCCGGCACACCCATCAGCAAGGCGTGCCCGCGGGCGAATAAGCAGATCGACAGGCGTTCATTCGTGTCTTCCTGGCCGGCGAGGACCCGCGCCAATTCCTTGCGGAGCCGGCTGTAGAGGTCGCGGAGGTGGTCGATCGCCTGAACATCGTTTTCGTCAAGCCTTTTTTCCGTCAGCGCAACAGATTCCGGCATACGTACTCCCTTATTGCGTCAATCAAACGAAACAGGACGAAGGTCCGCGGACACTCGAGCAGAGAGATATGGCGTACAAGTGTAATTCGTCTAATGAATCTACGCGATTCCCAGGTTATTCGCAAGACCGCCGAAAAAATTGAGCCGATTTGATCCGCTGGCTGCACGTCGTCACAATTCTGTCACAAATGGCTGCAACGGCTCACAGAGTTTTCTTATCGGCAACCAACACTTAAACGCAAATTCACCGCCAGGGTTTCGCATCAGAGCAGATTTTTTCGCGCACCGGCAATCGCCGGATGCATTTCACCCAATGTATCTTTTGCGCCGCCAGCCGCTTTTGCATCGGGCACGGCAGCGAAATCTACACAAAAGGGCGAAGATCGCCGAAACGTGGGACGCAGCCGGAACGGGTTTGGTTCCAGCTTTTTTGCGTTCCGGCGACGAACCTGCGCGAGAATCGTGCAAATTGCGTTCGCTGTACCACTAAGACGCAATTGCCGCACCGAATATCACGCGATGCTTACTCCGTTGCGGCAAAAATCGCCGGGAATCTCCGCGGAGCAATTGATAGGTCATCATCCCTGGGTCGAATTGGATTTCCCCGCTGAGACAGTAAGCGAAGTCACCCGCGTGGGACGTCGCGCTGGTGATGTGGACGATTTTGCGATGAATTGCAGCTGGTAGCAATGACTGCTTATGCCACCTGTGACAATAGACGCGAAATGACGCGTTTGACGCCGTCCGATGAAAGTATCGCCTCTACAGCATTACAAAACGCTTCCTCGTTACTGCAAGTGCGCCCCGGAGCCATCTCACTTGGGCGCACCAGAATCGGATAAAGATCGACATCGTGCTCGATCCTCAAAACTGTGTAGCTGTAGTTGTTTAGTGAGGGGACCACAATGTCGAGGTCGTATACAAATCGTTTCTTAGAAAATGGGCCCTCTACTTTTCTTACTTGGCCAACAAGTGAATTCTTTGTTGCACTTGTGAGAAGTTTTGCTTGCTCTTCCAATATTGATTTAGGAGTCCGGACAATCTCCAGATTGCTCAAATCTCCCCACATGCCATTAGCTGTTGACATTGATACCCTGCACGATTTCGCTCAGCCGACAAACGATCGGCAGGTGGTCTGAATGCAATTCCTTATTAGGGTGGCCATTGTTGTCCAACAATGGCTCCCCTGAAATCTCTGTCACAAGGGACACACTCTCATCTGAGAAATAGGGTAGCAAGTCAGGCCGAATCATGACTTGGTCGAAGATGTTCCAGAAGAAATTGACTTCACTTCCACTATTGTAAAAGTACGTGCCCGGCGGTGAGGAATCAAGATCGCCGAAATGGCTCCACATCGGGTTGTAGAAAAACGTACAATCCTCCTCTTGGACTCGCCTCGTCCGTTTTGCGACGATTCGTCGATCAGCGATAGCATGCAATCCTTCCGAGGCAACCAAGCCGGTCTCGAAAGGATTCATGTTGAAATCACCGATCACAATGGTCCGTTGATGGCCGACCTTCTCTTCAGCCTCCTGGACCAGTCTGGCTAAGCGCGCACACGACATCGCTTGGTCTTCCGTCATTTTCCAAAGTTTGCTGGGTAAGTGAACGGCGACAACCAAAAAAGAATCACTGAGCGGTGTTTTGTACTCGCGAATTGAAATCCGAGCCGTGTCGCGAATCAAGCAACGCTTGTCCACTGGAAAACGAGTCAGTGTCGTGACATTGCCCGTATCGAGTGGATCGGGGAAAAACACTCGCTCAGCGCCCGTGTTCAGCGACTTGACTAGCTCGCTGACTGGAGTCCCGTTTTCCGCCAAGACCAACACATCAGCATCGGCTTTGCGAGCAAACATAGTGATGCGTTCGATGGGAATTCTCCCGCGAGTATTCCAAAATGCGAGCGTCGGCATCTATTGGCAGACCTCAAAGGATTTTCAACTTCCCGGAAACCCTACACCACCGGCAGCTCCCACTCCTTGCGATACTCACGCCCCAACAGGGCATTCGCTTCGCTGTCGTTCCCGCAGGTCATCGTTGCCGGGTCGAATTGGATGTCGCGGCCGAGGCGGTAGGCGACGTTGCCCAGGTGGCACATGGCGCTGGTGATGTGGCCGATTTCGATGTCCGAGGTCGGCGTCTCGCGGGTCTTGATGCAGTGGATGAAGTTTTCGTGGTGTGTCCGCGCCTGATCGCTGGTGTCCGACGTGGGCGCGTCCTTTTGGTCATACACCTTCCAGCCGCCGCGATCGACGATCAGCGTGCCGTTGTCGCCGTAAAAACCGGCCGCGGCGCTGCGGCCTTCCTGGCCGTGATTGGTCCACAGCCGGTGCTCCCAGGTGATCATCACGTCGTCGTAGCGATAGTGCACCAGATGCGTGTCGGGTGTTTGCTGGTCGTCGTCGAAATAGAACTTGCCGCCGCTGGCCGAAACGTGGTTCGGCAGGTCGACTCCCATCCCCCAGCGGGCGATGTCTAGCATGTGCACGCCCCAGTTGCCCATTTCGCCGGTTCCGTAATCCCAGAACCAATGCCAGTTGTAATGGAAGCGATTGGGATTAAACGGACGCGCCGCCGCCGGTCCCAGCCACATGTCGTAATTCACGCCCGGCGGGGTTGGTTCATCGGCTTTGTGCCCGATCGATTTGCGGGTATGGATCGTCCAGGCCTTGGCGAGTCGGACTTTGCCCAATTTGCCGCTGCGGACATAATCGACGGCGGACTGAAAATGCGAACCGGACCGTTGGTGGATGCCCGACTGCACAACGCGGTTATGCTTGCGGGCCGCCTCGACCATGCGGACCCCTTCCAACACGTTGTGCGAAACCGGTTTCTCGACATAGACGTCCTTGCCCGCCTGACAGGCCAGGATGGCGATCAATGCGTGCCAGTGATCGGGCGTGGCAATCACCACGGCATCGATCGATTTGTCGTCGAGCAGTTTGCGGAAATCGGTTTCCAGTCGTGGCGCCTTGCCCTGCGCATCCTGAATCGACTTGGCGGCACGGGGCAACTGGTTTTCGTCGACGTCGCAGATCGCGGCTAAGTTCACGTCGGGTAACGAGGCCATACTGCTCGTGAGAAACTTTCCCTGCCCGCGGATGCCGATCCCGGCAACGTTGACCCGCTCGTTAGGAGCGGCTTTGGCCAGACTGGCGCTATTCGCCAAGGCCACCATGCCCACGGCCATGCCGGCGGCGTTCTTCGCGCTGGAATTCAGAAACTGGCGGCGATTGATGGGAGGATTCTGAAAATCGATCGGCTGCATTTCGGTCATCGCAAACTCACCTAACGTATTGACAAACGAGTCACGGATCCCTGCCCGGACACACTATTATGGCGCTCGTCCACGGTGAATCCAAGGCGGAAAACGCGTATACCACAGAAATGGTGCGCAGCCGTTACATCTTGCCCCATCGCGACTTGCCACACCGCGTTCTGGTCACCGCCGCGTCCGAGCTAGCCGGTCCGGATGGGCAGCGGTATACTGAAAGTTCTGCGATGCGGCCCCGCGCCACCTCCATGATGTGTTGCCCTGTTGAAACGAGCCTCTCAATATGCTGCTCATTAAAAAAATCATCGTCCCCTTCATCAAGAAGGTGCGGCTGAAAAAGGTCAACATCGACGACCGCTTCATCAAGGAGCGCCAACTCGGCCAAGGCAGCATGTCCGAAGTCTGGCGATGCAAAGACAAGTTAAGCGGCCGCATTGTCGCCTTGAAGGTACTCGACCGCGAGAAGACGGAGCGGCTGGAAGCTCGGTTCGAGGGACTGAATCGCCCGACCGAAGGCGAAGTGGCGCTCAAGCTGCGCCATCCGCACATCGTCCGCACGCTGGAACACGGCTTCACCACGAATTACGAGCAGTATTTGGTGATGGAGTATATCAATGGTGTCAGCTTGACGTTGCCGGTGGCGCTCCAAAACGAGCTGATGCAGACGCACCGTTTGAAGTTCATGGTTGAGATGGGGGAAGGGCTGGAGTATTTTCACAAGCAGGGGTGGATACACCGCGACTTGTGTCCGCGCAACGTGCTGGTCGACAAGCATAACTCGATCAAGCTGATCGACTTCGGTCTCGTGGTTCCCAACACGCCGCCGTTTCGCGCTCCCGGCAATCGCACCGGGACCGCCAGTTACATGGCCCCCGAATTGATTAAACGCATGCCCACCGACCAGCGGATCGACGTCTATTCCTACGCCGTCTCCTGTTTCGAAATGTATACCAAGCGGCTGCCGCACGACGTCGACCCGACGTTGACGTTGGATATGGTCGTGCAGCACATCAACCGTCCGCCGACAGACATTCGCGAACTCGTCCCCGACATCGACGACGAAGTCGCCTCGACCATCATGAAGGGGATTGCCGCGAACCCCGACGAACGCTGGGGCTCCGTTTCGGCCATGTTGCAGCGATTTCGTGCCGCCCAGGAACGCCTGGAGCCGGAATCGGAGTATGAATATGTCGACGACGACGAAGCGGCCGAAGCGGACGACGAATATGAATACGAGTACGAAGAAGAAGAGGCCGAAGCAGACGATGACGAATGGGAATATGAATATGAGGACGAGTAACGCCCGACAACGCACTTTCGCGCTATCGCCAAGCTGACCCGACCGCCGGCTCGGTCCTCGGACTAATGAAGGATCTGCCTTTCGCGCCATTCCTTTGGGCGCACCGCTCGTACTCCCCAACTCAACGGATTGTCCCTTTCCCGCCGTCTTATGCAATCTCTCGCGAATTTGAACCCCGCCCAGCGGGAAGCGGTCACAACGCTTTCGGGCCCCCTGCTCGTCCTGGCCGGCGCCGGCACCGGCAAGACCCGAGTGATCACACATCGTATGGTGCAACTGATCCGCAAAGGGACGCCGCCGGAGCGGATTCTTTCGGTGACGTTCACCAATAAGGCCGCGCGGGAAATGCTGGCGCGGACCAAGGTCCTGCTGGTGGGCACACTCAAGCAGACGCCGCCGATCCCCACATGCCACTCACGCTGCGTGCGGACCCTTCGCCACGAGATCGACGCGCACGGCTCTCCGAAAACGTTCACGATCTTTGACCGCGGCGACCAGGAATCGGCCGCGCGGTCGGCGCTGCGGCACATTCGCGTTGGGGATCAAGCACTCAAACCGGGCGATCTGGTCTCGCAGATCGGCCAA
>CALFYU010000639.1 GCA_937952455.1 uncultured Planctomycetaceae bacterium | reverse complement strand
CGCCCGATTGAACTTCTTTTTCGTCGTTACCCAGTGCGAAAGCGTTAGCCTTCGTCGCCAGCGGGTTCGGCCGGTTCGGCGTCGTCAGCAGGCGCTGCGTCATCAGCGGGCGCTGCATCGTCAGCAGCGGCACCCGTATCGGCGGCGGGAGTTTCGGCGGGCTTTGCAGCCTCGTCGGTGGCGGTGCCGCCGCAGCCGATTTGTGCAAAGCTCATGCCCACGACGGCCAAAAGTACGAACAAGTGTTTCATCAAGTCTCTCCTTGAAGTCCTTCCAAGTAACCAAACAACCGCTTTCAGCGCGTCAAAATACGATTTTTGAACGGCCGGCTCGAGAACATCACGAGCAATTTCAATTCCAAGTTGTACGTTCGCCAACTGCCGCTGCACCCGCTCCGGGATGTACCCCAGGCCGCGTTCGCTGCAATTCGCAAATCGACTCGACCGTCCTTGGATCCGCTAATTTGCCGACTCATCCGCCGGCTCACCCTCGCTGCCGGGTTCCGTTTGTCCCGGAGGCGCGTGTGAATCCGCTGAATCGCCGGCCGCGTTGGTTGCGCCCTCCTTGGGCAACGTCTCCTCGGGAGGCTCCCCCGACGCACCGCATCCGCTGATCCCAGCCAAAAGCAGCAGCGACGAAAGGAGAAACGGGCAAAAAATCCGCATGCTCTGTTCTCCCTCAATCCGATTTTGGAATCCGATCCGACGCGAAGCGTACCGCCTTGGGCGGTCGCTGCGCGAATTCTTCCCGGATTCCACCGTATTTAGATGCGCATGGGAAGTGATTATTCCCAGAAATTGGGCAACTTTCAAGAAATCGTGCTAACGAACCCCGCACGCCGGCGAATTCCTGAGTAAAAGCGTGCATAATGAACTCCCAGTGGCCGTGAGACCGGATTCCACTCGGGTCAGCAATAGTTTCGACACCGGTGACTCCGCCAGCTTCGTGCGTGACATTGGAAGCCGATGTGCGTCTTTCCAGAGAGACGCCATCGGCTGTGCAACACCGCCAATTCGGGGTTTTTCCTCATTCGTGGGGAATAATTCGGCCGCAAAACGGATCATGACTCTTTGAGAATGCCATGAGTGACGCCCACAGCTCGCCCAACGTGATCGACCTCGTCCGGCAGCACCATGCTTTACTGTTTCGGTACGCCTACCGGCTAACCGGATCGGTGACGGACGCGGAAGACCTGACGCAGGAGACCTACTTGCAGGCGTGCCGCAAGCTCGACCAATTGCGGGACGTGCAGCGGGCCAAGGGGTGGTTGTGTACCATTCTCCGCAATCGGTATTTGAAGCGGTTGCGGGACAACGAACAGGGGGAATTGCCGCTGGGCGACAAGCTGGCCACGATTGCCGAGCCGAATCCAGCGAAGGCCGCTGCCTTCGGAATCGATTCGGATCAGTTGCAGGCGGCGCTGGGAGCGCTTCCGGAGCAGTTTCGCTCGCCTTTAATTTTATTCTATTTCGAGGAATTTTCGTACCAGGAAATCGCGGATCAGATGGACGTTCCCGTCGGCACGGTGATGAGCCGGTTATCGCGGGGAAAAGCACATTTGCGACGAACATTGCTCGATGCGGCGCACTATGGTCCGCTCAATAATTCGGCCGCGATTTCGATGTGACGCATTGTCAAGTAGAGGAATGAGATGGATTGCAACGAGGCGCTGGCAAAACTTGAGTTGAGCCGGTCCGAGGCTTGCGCCGACGGCGATCCCGAATGGGTGGCCGCGTCGGCACACCTTGCGGAGTGCGCGCGTTGCCGCACCGTCGTCACTCACCGGGAAGAGATGGACCGCGCAATTGCGACCGTCTGCCGGGACGTACCGATCCCTGCGGGGCTGGAAGACCGGCTTCTGGAAGCGGTCGGGGCGGAGCTTGGTCCCAAACCCGTGCCGCCGCGGGACAACTCGGCATCACAAAAGCGGCGGCGATCGGTGGGCCGTGTCGCGGCTGCGGCGGGGCTGTTGTGCCTGGCGGCCGTCGGACTGTTTATGTTTGCCAACGCGCGGATCAGTTTGGATCACGTGACGCAAGCGGCGGTGCGGCGGCTGGATGCCCAGACGGCGGGGCCGCTTTTTACCGGCGATTACGATCCCCAGCGATTTGTGCTGCACGAATTGCCGAATCTCCCCCCCTCGATGCGGATGGATGCTTTTCGGGATTTGCTTCCCCAGCGGCCGGAGTTGGCCGTTGCCGTTTCGCAGTTCGAGTTTCGCAGCGGCGGCGGAGGCTTGGTGCGGGGCGTTTTGATCGTCGCCCCGGAAGGCCGGATTTCGGGCGGCCCGGCAGCGGGTTCGATTTCCGTAGCGACGCCGGTTTATCACTCGGGGATCAGCTCGGTGGCTTGGAACAACGGCGGCTACGTGTACGTCTGCATGGTGCACGGCGGCGACGGCCCGTTACGGGAATTGCAGCGGCAGGTCCGCGAGCAAACGACCTGACCGTCTGACCAGTAGCGTGTGCGCGGGGTCGTGCCCACCCCTCCGCACACGATTGTTTTGAGACGGCCGCATTTCGCGCGATATCGAAAATTGCCGTTGAAATCGACAGAATCGTTTCAATCGTTACAAGCTGCGCATCCGATAATGGAATGGAATCCGCCGGCGCGTGATGTCTCACCGCGATCGCCGTCCGCGGACTCGGCCACAGTTTTTTGTGAAAGACAAGACGCAGCGGCACCGATCATTGTCGACGCCGTCGGAGAATCACCGAAAGGGATGTCATCATGCACAAATTGGTATGGGCCTGCGGATTGGCTTGCCTGCTGCTGGGTGCCTCGGCCGCCCGCGCACAAGACTACGACGGCGAAACACTGTCGGCCCCCAAATCCGGCCGGTTGACCGAACGGGTACCGGTCCGCGAATCTGAGCAGGTGTCACCCAGGTTTTTGCGACTGCAGCGGGCGATCAAACGGTCCGAGGAACGCAGACAGCGCATCGAAGCCAGAAAATGGTACGGTGTATCGGCGCTCCGCCCGCTCCGTAATCCGAACCAGTTCAACAACACGCTTTATGGCGTCCAATACTGGCCAATGATTCCGCTGCACGCACGTGCTGTGTATTAGGTCCTGATCGGCCGCTCTGGCGAATATGCACCTGCGTGCCGACAACTCCGAAAAATCCAACAGCCCGAACACCAATCGGTATTCGGGCTGCGATTTATTGTCGGTAGGGAAGCGTGACACCCGTTACATAATGGAACGGATTTTTGTCAGGAATTCCGCGTTGGAGGGGAAACGTTCCAGCGTCTTAATTAGCTGTTCCATGGCTTCGACCGGTTCCAGTGAGACCAGCGACCGCCGGAGCAGAATCACGCCCTCGAGGTTTTCCTCGGAGAGAATCATCTCTTCGCGGCGGGTTCCGGAAAGGCCGATATCGATCGCCGGCCAGATGCGGCGGTCGGCCAGTCGGCGGTTGAGCACCATTTCCATGTTGCCCGTCCCTTTGAACTCCTGAAAGATGACTTCGTCCATACGGCTGCCCGTATCGATCAGGGCGGTGCCGACAACGGTCAGCGAACCTCCCTCGTCGAAACAGCGGGCGGTGCCGAACATCTTCTTGGGGATGTCCAGAGCTTTGACGTCCAACCCGCCGGTCATGGTGCGGCCGGTGTTGCCGCCCCATTTGTTAAAGGCGCGAGCGGTCCGCGTGATACTATCAAGCAGAATGAAGACATCCTTGCCCGATTCGGCGAGCCGCTTGCCCCGTTCGATGATCAACTGGCTGATGCGGACGTGGCTTTCGACATCGCGGTCCATGGAGGAGGCGATCACCTCGCCATTAACCTGCCGCCGCATTTCGGTCACTTCTTCGGGCCGCTCGTCAATTAGCAGCACGATCAGCTTGACCTCCGGATGATTGGTACTGACCGAATTGGCGATCTGCTGCAGCAGCATTGTCTTTCCGGTCCGCGGCGGAGCGACGATCAGCGCCCGCTGCCCTTTACCGATGGGAGTCAGCAGGTCCATCACCCGCATGGTGAGCGGCTTGGGGCCGACCTCCAAACGAATCTGCTCGTGCGGATTGATCGCCGTCAGCTCATCGAAGTGTTTGATTTTCTGATAGTCTTCGAGCGTGTTGCCGTCGATCGATTCGATCGATTTCAGACGGGGGCCTTGCCCGCGCGAACCCGGACCGACGCCGCCGGTGATCATGATCCCCTCGCGCAGCCCGTGCTTTTCGATCAGCGAACTGGGGACGAAGGCGTCGCTGCTTTCCGACGCGTAATTGTTATCCGGTGAACGGATGAATCCGTAACCCTTGGGGTGCAATTCCAGCACACCGGTCACGGTCCCGGTGATCACATTGTCCTCGGGACCGCCACCACCGCCTCCTCCGCCACCACCGCCCGATTTCTTGTTGCGGCGGCCGCGATTACGGCGGTTTCCTGAGCCGGAATTCGAGTTGCGATTGGAGGAACGTTCATTTCGCGAGGAACTCGAACCTTCGTCGCCTCCCTTGCGGCGGCGACGGCGGCGCTTGCGGCGGCGGCCGTCGCCGTCACCCTCTCCGCCTCCCCGCGAACTATCCGCAGACGGCTCTCCACCGGAGTCGCCGTTGTCGACCCTTGCCGGCGCTTCGGCAGTCCGTGTCGACACCTCGGCGGCGATTTCGACAGTGTCTTGTTCGCTGGTCGCCTTCTTGCGTTTACGGGTCCGCCGTTTGGGGGTTTCAGTTCCGCCTTCGGTCGAACTGGAATTATTCGCTGCCATGAACACTTTCCATTTGAAAAAACGTCTAATACTCGCTGCGTCTCACACGGGATGGGCGACCGACGGGCGCCATGCGAAAGCCGCTGGGCGACGCCGAATCGACTCGGTCGATTTCATCCCAAGATTCTTGCCCCGGCAGTGCATTAAGCGTGATCCGTCGGAACGGGGTTCGCAACCAGGGGCAAGTGACTTCACTATCCGTTTTCTGGGCAAAGGCTGAGATTGCGTGAGGCCTCGACAATAGTTTTTGGGAGAAGCGTATTTCCGTAATTTCCCGACGACTTCGGTCCCCGCACGTCTGCCACGGCAACCCGCCCACATTTTCGCGGGCGGCGAACCACGCCCGGCAAGAGAGTTTTCTTTCCTCCCGGCCAATATTCGGTCCCATCCGACACCGAAATTGCAATGTCATATTCCGGCTGTCCATCCTGACATGCGATGTCGAACGATTTCCCTAACTCCCATGGTCCAACAACGTCATCAGTGATGACGCGACAGTCCGGTGCTGCTGAATCTCCACCCGCACCGATGCATGAGGAATGCCGGACGGCATTGCTGAATTCCGCAGTCAATTTGCTCAACTCGTCGCGAACGCAGTACCGACAACCGGATTGGGCGAACACTGCCCAGGGGCGGCCGAACCACCCCGTGATGGTGTGTGTTGACTTCACGAGCGGGCGCGAAACGGACTTAGATCTCTGGTGCGCCGCAAGCGCGAAACGCTTTCACAACAATTGACGAGAACAGACTAACGGAGTGTCTGAAGAATGCCGCCGCGCATCGGCGCAACGTTCGCGGCGCGCGTTGGGTGCGGGCGCGAGCGGGTTTGGAAGCTGAGGGCATGACCGGCCAGGCGCGCGCGCAAGGCTTGGGCGTCATCATCGGCCAGGCGC
>CALFYU010000638.1 GCA_937952455.1 uncultured Planctomycetaceae bacterium | reverse complement strand
CGAATCTGGGAATATTTACCCAGGTGTAAGTCGGCACGAGACGCGTTTTGACCGAAACAGTTGGATTTCCTCCTCCGGCATACCTATATACGGAATGTACATAGATCCCTCCCAAGGCGGCCCACACGATGGCGATTAATAGAACGACGAGAAGGACGGTAACCCTGACTTGATTTGACAGCCGCTTCATGATTTTCGTCCGATCTCCAAAACGCGGAACTCTTTTTGCGATGCGTTTCGGGCTTGGGCATCCGTCATGTAATTTGTTCACGTCTCCGCACCCACCGGCACGGCTGCTCCCAATCCCGCCGGCGTTGCGATGTGGCGCCGGAGCGATGCGGTCGTTGACGCGAGGACTTCCAGCCGTTCGGTGTGTGTTTTGATGGCGGCGCAGGCCGATTCCAGATCGGGGAACAATCCGGTGGCGATCTTGCTTTGGGCCAGCGATTGCGCTAGTGCGGTGATCTCGCGATTCAAACCGCGGCGCAGGCGGCGGGTGAAGAGCATCACCAGTGCGCCGGACCAGATCACCAGAAAGACGCCGGCGTGGATGTAGTAATCCATGGGCATGGTGGGGGCGTGATTGACCGGCATGTCGTAGAAGAAATTGCGGGCGGGCCAAAACAGGATGTAGCCCACCATCAAGATCAACAACAATTCGTAGCACCACCGCACGAAGAATCCGGAGTGCCGGTCCGCCAGACGGTCGATGAGTTGATCGACGCGGGCGGTGGCGTCGCCCAGGAATTGATCCTCCAGCCGCGCCGCTTCGCTGCGGAGCGATTCAAGGTTGCCCGGCTGTGCGAGCCGGGGATCAAGTTTTGCCGATTGCACGTATCCGCTGATGACGACCTGCGATTCGCGCAGCGCTGCATCGTCCAACCCGAACGTCGACAACCGCTCCAAACGGCTTTCGGCCTGTTGTTCGCTCCGTTTTTCGGCGAGCCAGCGGACTCCTTGGGCGGCGCCGATCAGGGCCATTTGCGCCGACGTCCGCGCGCGGAACAGCGTAAAACTGGCGATGAAATTGCCCAACCCGTTGTACAGCCGCAATACGGACGAGAATGGGCTCATGCCCCACTTTTGGGTGACGGACGAAATCAGCCGCCGTTCCCACAGATTGCGGCTGGAAAGGAGTTCTTCGCACAATTGGTCGGACATTTTACCGATCAATTTGTGCCGCTGTTCCTGGAGCACGTCTTCGAGTTCTTCGAGTTGCGGTTGATGGGCGGAGATGTTCGTGCGGCAGTGATCAAGCGCCGATTGCACGAGGTCGACCAGATTGGCGCGGCGGATCAGCGTGCGTTGTGATGCGGCCAGTTGTGTCGTTAATAAGTCCTGCAGTTTGGCGAAGTCACCCGAGGGCCGATGCCCGGCCTGCTGTTCGCGCAAGGCGCGCAGCGAATCGACGAAAAACACGTCGGGGACTTCGTAGCGCCCATCCAATTGGGCGATCCAGTCTTGGCGAATATCTTCGTCGACGTCCGCGTGGGTTTGCACAAACAGCAGCCGACAACCGGTCGCGGCTTGGCCCAGTTCATCGACCACGCGTGCGGAGCGGTACTTTTGTTGGGTTGAGGTATAGATCAACACGTCGCAGTGCGGCAGCAGTTGATGCAGTTGTTCCAGGTTGCTGCCGGCGCTGGCCGCTTCGCTGGTATCGGGGTCGGGGCAGTCGATGACGGCGATGTCGCGCAAGACCGGTGTATCGCAATGGACGACGTCGAGTTTGTCGAGCGGCAGCCCCAGCAAGTCGACGTCGGTCTGCGAGTGTACGAGCAATTTGGGGCGAATGGTGGTGGGGCGTTGCCGGGCACTGGCGGAGATTTCGCGTCCGACCAGGGCGTTGACGAGGGCGCTTTTGCCGGTGCCCGTTCCGCCGAAGGTGGCGACGACCAGGGGGGACTCCAAACGGACACGGAGTCCTTCGATGCGTCGCAACAGCCGCCGGACCAGCGCCTGAGACTGGCTGAGCGGCTCCCAGCCGATCTGCGGCTCGACCCACTCGTTGAGTTTGGCGACGAGTTCGTCGACCTGGGCGAGCATTTCAAGTTGGGCGAGTTCGGGAGCGGTCATCAGCTGGGGGTGTCCTCTTGGGCAACTTTCTCCGCAGGCCGACCGCCCGGCGGCGATCACCCCAAGTCATTGTACCTTGTTAATTCGCTGCTGACAGCGGCGATCTTAAGTCCTGCCGGAAAAACGAGATAGAATCGCACGAAAAGCGGCGTCTGCGTGTCTCGTCGCAAGACTTGTTCAGAGGGCGACTTGCGACGCATTCTGTGTTTTGAGATGGGGTCGGATATCAATGGTGCGAAACGCAGGCGATTCGACGTATTCGGCGGGAGAGACTGCACTTTGAGCACGGACAGGTTCGTGGTAACTTTCGCCGGTCTCTCTCCCCTCCCCAATCGGTCATATCGCGTTGCTGCCCGCTGCTGCGGCCGGCCATATCGTTTGATACGGAATCCATGAATCCGATGTTGCTTATAGCTCGGCAACGGTGCGTCCGCGGGGCGATCGCGATTTGCGCGATTAGCCTTTGCGTTACGGGCTGCCGGGTGGTGAATGTCGATTCGTTGTGGGCCCGTTTTTCCGGAGAGGCGGAATCGCCGGAAACGTCGCGGTTGACCGATGCGCTGGCCGATGCGCTCGACGCGGATGCGTGGACGGAGAATCCCGAATGGTCTCCTGTTACCGAACCGGCGTCGCCGCTGCGCGGGCTGCGCTATGCGGAGTCGAATCCGCGCTGGCTGTTTCGTCCGGCGCGCGGGACGGGTCAGTCCGTCTTCAGCGTCGACCATGTGATCCGAACGTACGCGATCGATCGTGGTGATGGGCAGACGGGCACGTTCGACGATCGGCAAACCGAAGTCAATCGCGAAGCAATCACACATCTTTCGGCGATCGCTCGTCGCGACGATCTGGCGGGATGGAACGCGGCGATTCTCTTGGCCCAACGGGATGCAAAGGCGGCGCGGCCATATGTGACAGTTTTGGCACACTTGGTTGGTGCCCCGCCGACAATCGAGGGAGCCGGCGACGGCAATCTGCAGGAGACTTCCGACGGTGGATCGAATTCGCGGCCAATCTCGATGGATATGCGGGCCGCTGCCGCTGAAGCCTGGTGTCTGGTCTTGGCAACAGCCCAGTGCGACGGCGAAACGGCGATGGCGCTGCCGGGACATCTGTTGGAGGATATGCATCGCAGCCGGAATGCGCGGCAGATCTTAAAATACGATCTGCCGACCATCGTCGAAGGCGAACTGATCCGCGGCATCGGACGCCGCGTGGCGCCGGCGCGGATTCGCGACTTGGCGGGATTGTTGAATCGTCCACCGCAATCCGGTCCGCAACCTACGCCGGGCGATGTGCGCCGCAAGGAATTGCACCGTGCGGCCATTGATGCGTGCGTGCTGTTTGCCATTCACAGTCGAAACGAGACCGATTCGCCGCTCGATTTGCATGACGAGTCGGTGTGGCCGCGGGCGTTGTGGAATTGCGGCGACGACAACGATCCCTGGGTGCGGAGCGAGTTCGGCTTGCTGTTGGCGATAGGCCAAGACGCCGGTGCGGCGGACGTTCTAATAAAACAGATCGCAGATGCCGACGCTTTGGTCCAACACCGCGCGCTACAAAACCTGGGCGTGCTGAAAAATGAAACGGCCCGCGAAACGCTGCGGGAGTACATGACGCGAAAAACATTGCTGCGAAAGACGGCCGTGCAAGGGTTGGCCGCGTTCGGTGAGTCGGAACTGGTTGGATTTGTCGGCGACGAAGACGCGCGCGTGCGGGAAGAATTGGCGCGGCAACTTTCGATCTTTCCCAGTGCCGGCTCGGCAACGGCGATGGCGCGGCTGTTGACCGACGATGTCTTCACGGTACAGACGGCGGCGGTGGAGGGTGTGCGGAACTGGCCGGACGAGTTGGTGCTGCCGCTGTTGTTGCAGGGGGCGGTCGACGGGAATTATCAAACGCGGGAGGCGAGTTTGCGGGAATATGCCAAGCGGACGAATGCGGCCGTTCCCCCGTTCCGCCCGGACGATGACTATGCACGTCGCAGTGAGCGCGCCGCCGAAGTGGCGTCGGCCGAGGGAATCGCCTATCCGCTCATGGCGGATGCCTTCGCGTCGATGGCTGACATTCGCGCACGAAGCGGAACGTGTCGTCGAAATTCAGCGGCGGTTGCAAGTCACCGCACGTCTCGGCGATGCCGCGGGGGGCGGATTTGAAAACGAATGGTTTCGCCGGCTGACCGCTGCCGACCTGCCGGCCGTGGAGCAGGTCTATCGTCAAAGCGACCCGGCCGGCCGCGCATATCTGTTGCGGGAAGTCCTGCCGCACCTCGCAGCTGAATACGATGCGTTGTTGCGGATCGAGGATGCGGATGTCAAACAGCGGCGGACCGCGGCGGCTCAGTTGCGAGCGATCGGGAATGAACGTACTTTGCCGGACATTTTGTTGGAGCGGCTGTCCGAACTGTTGGTTCGCGAAGAAGACGCGGTCGTCTGGCGGGACGTGATTGCGGCGGTCGAGCAGGATACGAGCGAACCGGTAACGCGGATCGTGCAATTGGCCGTCAATCATCGTTGGCCGGACGTGCGGCGGCAGGGGTGCGAATATGTCCTAAAACATGGGCGGCCGGAATTCGCGGCTTGGATGCAGGGCTTGTTCCAGGACTCCAGCCCGACCGTGCAGTTGGCGGCGATTCGCGCCGCGGGCCGCTGCCGGCATCAACGGGTGTTGGAAGACCAATTCGAAAGTGACGGCAAGGTGTCGCTGATCGGCCTGAGTCGATTGATGACGTCGTTCACGGGGGAGAAGCACATGGCGGTCGTGGAAAGCATGGCCCGCCTGCTGGATCCCCGGGGCTTGGATGAACTGCAGCGGTTGAGCTATTCCGGCGATTGGCGGACGCGGGTGTCGGCAATCGAGGTGATGGCGGCGACCGGACAGACGCGATTTGTGGACCGTTTGAGCGACGTGCTGTGGCTGGACCAGGAGGCGCGGCCGGAGGTTCAGCGGGCGGCGCTGCGGGCGCTGGAAACGCTGATTCCGCCTGATGAGCACCCTGCCGAACTGCGAGACGGCGGGACGCCGCAACAACTTGCCGCGATTTGGCACGGTTGGTGGGAGCAGCGGACGCGAAAATTTCCTCCAAATTCTGCACAGGCGTCGGGAAATGGCTATAATCGGCCCCGGCAGCCGAATGGCGGCGCGCCCGCGGCCGCTGTTCCACCATTTTGATGTGCTGCGGCAGTGTGAATGAACTAAGATATTGAAAGACGCAACCCAGTCTTGCCGCTGG
>CALFYU010000637.1 GCA_937952455.1 uncultured Planctomycetaceae bacterium | reverse complement strand
CATCGCCAAAATCGACGGCGCCGCCGGAGCGACGCTGACGAGCTTGGCTATCTCCGAAGCGGTCATGCAGCGCCTCGGCGCGCGCCAAAGTGCTGGGTCGCTGCGCTTTCCGAATCCGCCGGCATTCACCGACGCGGGGAGGCTCTTCCCCTCGGCCGCCGCGCTTTCGCAGGATGAAACGAGGCCCGTTTGGTGGATCGTGAAATCGGCACAAGGAGAGAAAATCGGCAGCATTCTCCGCACCTCTCCAGCGTCCGACAATATCGTCGGCTACCAAGGACCGACCGAAGCGTACGTCGGTTTTGACAATACGGGCCGCGTGATCGGCGTGTCGCTGGGAGCGAGTTTCGACAATGAGCCGTACGTGACTTACGTGCGCGACGACGACTATTTTCTGGCGCTGTTCAACGATTTGGACATCGAGAAACTGGCAGACCTTGACTTGCAGCAAGCGGGGGTCGAGGGGGTTTCCGGCGCCACAATGACCAGCATGGCCCTTGCCGAGGCATTGGTGCGGGCCGCGCAGCACGAGCAAGCGGCGCAATTGGCGGCCGCCGCTGAGCAGCGCCGTTCGCGATGGAACATCGGAGCACACGACTGCGGCACGGCGGCGGTGATCGTCGCGGGACTTGTCATTGGCTTGACCCGGTTGCGCGCACGGCGCACGGTCCGTATCGCCCTGCAGCTGGTATTAATCGCTTATCTGGGGCTGACGGCCGGCAATTTGTTGTCGATGGCTATGTTCGTGGGCTGGGCGCAGCACGGGATCGCCTGGCGGACCGCTCCGGGGTTGGTTCTCTTGGCTGCGGCAGCGCTGTTGATACCGATCACGACGCGGCGCAACATCTATTGCAGCCATCTCTGTCCCCACGGGGCGGCGCAGGACCTGCTGAAACGCCGCTTGCCGTGGCAATGGCAATTGCCCAAATGCGCCGCGCGCGCGTTGATCCTGTTGCCGGCACTACTGCTCGTGTGGTGTGTGGCGGTCGGCATGTTGTCGCTGCCGGTGAGTTTGGTGGACATCGAACCGTTCGACGCCTGGGTGTTTCGAGTTGCCGGCTGGGCGACGATCACGATCGCCGTCGTGGGCCTGGTCGCGTCCCTGTTCATCCCCATGGCCTATTGCCGCTACGGCTGTCCCACCGGCGCACTGCTCAAGTTCCTGCGGTATCACTCCCACAGCGACCGCTGGACGGCGCGGGACTGGATTACAGTGGGACTGCTGGGACTGGCCATGTGCCTGTTATGGACATGACGCCCCGCAACATCCCGACCGCAACTCTCAGGCCGGTCTTTCGCTGCCTACTGCCCTCTGCCTACTGCCGACTAACTAAGAATCCCCTCGCCACCGTCCGTACGGCAGCCGTCCCCGCCCCGCGTCACGTCCCGGCCAACTGTCGCGGCGCCATTGTCCCTGGTCCGGGTCGATCACTTCGCTCGCCAGATACGACAACTGGTCGGCCGACGTCCATTCCTCGACGTATTCCTCAGTCGGTTCAATTCCGAAGAAACGTTGGATCCCGCGCAATGCTCCCAACAAGGTGGCCAGCAGGCAGAACATGACGGCGCCTACGACCGGTAGAAACACGCCCAGCGAAAAGATCTGCTCCGTCCGGTCCCATATCTGGTTCCAAAACAACAGCACCACCAGCGCCGCCAGACTCAAATACGGACCGAAGGGAATCTCGCGGTTCCGCAAAAACACCCACGACGGAATCACCGTCGCCAGGGCGAACAGCGGGGCCAATACAAAGAAGATAATCGCCGACGCCTGCCATCCCAGAAAACTGCCGATCATGGCCAGCAGGATCACGTCGCCAAACCCCATCGCCTCGCGGCCGAGCACGCCCTGCCCCAAGATGCGAACCGCCCAGACGATCCCCCCGCCGATCACCAATCCCGCCAAACTGGCCGCCAAACCGTGCAAATGGGGCCAAGTCTCGATCCACTGCGGCTTCCCTTCAAAAACGGTCAGCCATGACCACTCCCGTTGTGCCAGCAGATCAAAAAAACCCAGATGCGGTTCCTGGAACCAGATGTCGGTCAGCATGGCCCCTGGCAACAGCCATCCGCCGAGGACACCCACCGCCATCGCGGGCAATGTCGAACCGTCGGGGATGATCTTCAAATCGAAATCGATAAACGTGGCTACGATTAACGCGCAAACGAGCACCGCATGATACGCGAAATGCAAATGCACGAGGGTTCCCGACAATCCCCGACCCCGCTGCAACTCGACGTAATACAAAGCCGCCAACAATGCGCCGGTGAGGATTTCGACAACCGCAAATCGGCGGGGAATTCGCCGCCGGCATTTCGCGCAGCGTCCTGCCAGCGGCCACAATCCGCTCAGCGGCAGGCACTGCTTCCAGTGCCGCAAGGTACCGCAACCGTCGCAGGCCCGCGGGCGGTGAAACAATAGCTGCAACTGACCCCAGAACCGGTCGTTGCGCGGAAAGCGGACGATGCACAGGTTGAGAAACCGTCCGGTCACCACGCCGGCCACAAACACAGCGGCCAGACGCAGCCCATATTCATTAAGAAATTCCGACACGCTAATGATCCGTCTTCACGTCCGGAGGAAGGGCTTCGTAAACCGCCGCCGTCACCTCTGCGGGCGAGCGACCGCCGGTATCAATCACGATGGTCGCCGCTGCACGATACAGCGGCTCGCGCCCGTGGAGTACGCTCTCGATCTCAGCCGTCACGCCAGCGTCGGTCAACTGCGGTCGCCGTCCGGCGGTTGTGCTATCGGCCGAAATGCGGCGGGCCAGATCCGCCACCGGCGCCCGCAGCCAAACGACCGGCCCGGACGCTCGCATCCGCACCCTCGTCTCCTCGGCCAGAATGGCGCCTCCGCCCGCGGCAAGCACCAACCGGTCTTTGGCCAACAACTCCGCGACCACCTCCCGCTCTAACGTGCGAAACGCCGCCTCGCCATCGGCGGCGAAGATCTCACGGATCGATCGCCCGGCGCGGCGCTCGAGTTCTTCATCGGCATCCACGCAGGTCCATCCGAGCCGCGCGGACAACAGCGCCCCCACCGTCGTTTTCCCGCAACCCCGATAACCAATCAACGTGATCACCATCAATACTGCGTCTTACTCTTGAGCACCAACTAAGAACACACCACTCGGCGAAGGTCGCGCAGCGGCGCCAGTCATTCTGCTAGGCTTCGTCGTCGTAGCGCGCCGGAGAAATCTTGTGCCGCAGCGTCTCCCGCATCAAATCCATCGGGGCGGCGAAACCGGTGAAGCGTTCAAATTGCGCGGCGGCCTGGCGCACGAACATTTCCACACCCGTCACCGTGCGGCACAAATGCTCGCGGGCCTGTTTGATTAACAGCGTCCGCTCCGGCGTATAGATCGTGTCGAACACCACCATCCCGTCTCGCAGCCAACTTTGCTGAAACGGCGTTTGGTCGACGTTGGGATGCATGCCCACCGTCGTGCAATTCACCAATACGTCAAAAAACCCGCTGCCGCGGTTTTCCCACTGCACTTCCCGGCAGCCGAATTCCGCTGCCAGGTCGACCGCCCGCTGCTGCGTGCGGTTGGTGATCATCAAATCCGCCCCCGCCTCGGTCAGCCCGGCGGCAATCGCTCGTGCCACCCCGCCGGCCCCCATCATCAACACCCGCCGGCCGGAGATCAGTTTCTCGTACGACCCGGTCTCCGGATCGAACGTCGGATCGATTCCCAGACAGATCGACGTGAGCGCCGCATCGTAATCCGTATTCGCCGCCACCCAGCCCGACTGCGGGTCCTGATACAGCGTATTTGCCGCCCCAATCTCTTCAACGGATGGTTCACACGCATCCGCCGCATCGACCGCCGCCACTTTGTGCGGCAACGTCACGCTATAGCCCTGCACTTTCAGCCACTCGAGTTGGTCCAGCGTCTCTTTAAACACGGGCGACGGCACGTGAAACGGCAGGTAGACCTTGTTCAACCCCAGTTCGCGAAACGCTCGATTGTGAATCAGCGGACTGAGGCTGTGCGCCACCGGATCCCCCAACACGCCGTATACCTCGGTCGACGCGTCGATCTCGTCGTAGAAATACGCCCGCTTCATGTCCGAAAACGACAACTGTCCCGGCGCCATCGTCCGATCGCTGTTGAACGTGGCATACGTAAACGGCGCGCCAAACTTGCCGGTGAGAATCCGGCTGGTCAGCCCCAACTCCCCCATGCAGAAGCCGATCGTGGGCACCTTCGCTTCCTGCACCAACTGCAGCATGCGGATGTTGTCCTGCTGCGAACGGGCCATCGTTACAAGTTTGACGATGTCCGGATCGCGGTTGCAAAGACGGCGGTGAATCTCGCCGATATCGTGCGGCGTTTCATTGAAATTGTGGTGGCTGACGATCCGTTTTGTCGATCCGTACCGCGGAATTTCGCCGGCGATGTCCTCTTCCAAATCGATATAGTCCACGCCGTCGGCGATCGCGTTCCGCAAGATCGTCCGCCTTTGATCCTCCGTCCCCCGCCACCGCCCCTTGTCCTCGGTGCGGCGGCAGGTGATCACCACCGGGCAGGGCCGGTCCTTGATCAGCCGACTCAAGTCCGGCAGCCGCCCCAGCCAGTCCAGCCGCAACTCGACCAACTCCGCACCACGCTCGGCCAGCGCCTGGTACTCGGCCTGCATCATCTTGTGACGGGTTCTTCCAATACTAACGCAAATCATGAGTCGCTAACTAATAATTTGTTGATCGTCCCCGGCGCTCGCCACTTTCGGTCACATCAGGCGGCACGTTTGTGGAACCGCACAATTCAGTCTCTCCTGTCTCGGCGCATCGTCCACGCGGTTCGGCAAACGTGCACACCGGGAGTCAATCGAGTGTACCGCATTTCTGGGCCCGCCGCATCAATCGAAAGGGACGTTCGCCCCACATTTCACTCGATAATTCTTGCCCCCGCTCAGCCCAAGCGGCCGAACTGCCGATCCAATTGCGCCCGCGAAAGCACCAGCGCCGTCGGCCGGCCGTGCGGGCAATGATGCGCATCGTCCACGAGATGCCGTTGCTCGAGCAGACTGTCGATCTCCTCCGGAGTGAGCCGATGTCCCGCTTTGATCGCCGCCTTGCAGGACATCATATGCAGCAGATTGTCGATCAAATCCCGCCGCGTCGGTTTTTCACCCGCGCTGGATAACTGGTCTACAATATCCAAAATCAACTGCCGCAAATTCGCCTGCCCCAACAACACCGGATAGCGGGTCAACAACACCGTCCCCCCGCCGAACGACTCGATGCCCAGACCAAATTGCGCCAACAGCTCCGCGTTCTCCAACAGCAATCCCGCC
>CALFYU010000636.1 GCA_937952455.1 uncultured Planctomycetaceae bacterium | reverse complement strand
GTGCGACCGCCGATCCAACCGTTCCTATGACCGACCCAGTTGCCGCAGTACCTCGCACCGCTTGTCGGTCTCGTGCTTCACAAGCGGAAAAATCTCGCGGTATCGCGCGATCGCCAGTTCGTCAAGGTCGCGCGCCGCCAAGGCGTCGGCGATCCGCTTGCGATGGAAATAGCTGTCGCTAAATTCGGCGGCCAGATCGTTCAGTGCGGCTGCAGCGGCTTGGCGGTTCCAGCCTCCGGCGGGGTCGGGTCGGCGTCTGATCCGCAACCTAAAAGCAAAAGGCAGATCAATGACCACGAAAGGACCTTCACGGCGAGACCGTTCATGCGAATTCTCCTGTGCGTGGCGCTCGCCTTCGCGGCCGATCGGCGGTCAGTGCGAAGATCGGAGTGGCTCCTGATTGAGCGAATATGATGGAGGCCGATCCGCCCGGATTGCACTCCCACTCGGTTCGGCAGTTCAACGAGAATCTTGAGGATTCCTTGAAGTTCTTATCATGCGTAAGTTCTGGTTAATACTTGGGACGCTGCGTCGAAGAAACCGGAGTACGCGTTTTCACCGTCTCGTGACGTCGACAATTGACTTGTGAGGATTTCGCCCCAAAGAGAAAAGACAAATCTCGGCGCGTCCGGGATCACTTCGTCGTTGGAACAAATGAAAACCGTGGTCGAAGACCGGTCGTCCCTTGGTCCGCATCGATTGATTGATGGCCATCGCGAGAGCGCTTTGTTGCACCGAAGTAACAAATTTCAAAAACCGGTCTTGAACTGCCTACGATCCGTAGGTAGGATGTCAGGAAATCACTTCGCCCCTTCAATCTCAAGGAACCCATTGATGGCTCGTGATGCCTCGTCGCCGCTGACCGAAGCACAACGCGAGATCATGGAAATCGTGTGGCAGCGCGGAGAAGTCACCGTGACTGAAGTTCGCGACGCGCTTGCAGCTCGGCGTCAAATCGCCCGCAATACCGTGCAGACAATGATCGTGCGGCTGGAAGACAAGGGATGGCTCAAACACCGTCAGGCAGGCCAAACCTTCATCTATTCGGCCAATCGGCCGCGAAACGTGTCCTTAGGCGCCAAGGTGTCCCATATGGTCGACCGGCTGTTCGCCGGATCTCCTGAAGAGATGGTCACGGCCCTCATTGAGTATCGCGGATTGACACCAGACGAAGCAGAACGAATTCGAAAGATGATCGACGAAGCTGAGAAAACACAATGAGAATCGGTGTCGAAACCGCCGGAGCGTTTTCGCCGGTCTTGTGGCCGTGCGAGAGCGGAGGGATGCCAACGGGTTGATGCCGGATCTTGCCAGGTCCAATTTGCGGGAGTGGGAAAATGAGCGCGAATTTTCTTGCGAGTCCGGATGACCAACTGCTGATGTGGTCAGCCAATGTTTTGCTGCAGGTCACCCTCATCACCGCGGTGGGGCTGTCTGTTGCGGCGCTGCTACGCCGCCAGCCGGCGGCCCGGTATTGGGTTTTGAGTGCCGCATTGATTTTAATGTTGCTCTGCCCGGTCGTTGTCTTAGTGGTGCAGTCGTCGGGAAACAGCTTCCTGTCGCTTTCGCTCGCATCCCAATCAGCGGCGCAGCCCGTTGAACCGCCGGCGGCACGTCCGCCCGCGGCGCAGCCGGCGGTCAAAACGTCACGGCGAATCGCCTCCCGGCCTGCCGGCACGTTGAATCAAGAATCAGCCGTGCCCGTCGAGGCCGCGCTCGCTCCTCCCGCGAAGACCGACGTGCCCGACAAGCAGTTAGCGCTGACAAATGGGCGGGAACCGGCGGTCGCTTCGGCGGACCCCGTCGCCCATGCGATCGAAGGCGCCGCAACCTCCGTCGTGACGACAGATGTCGCGGCGGCAAGTTCATCGGGCCGCTCGTGGCTGCGAAGTGTGGTGAATGGTCTAGTGATCCTTTGGGCGAGCGGTGTCATCTTTTATTTGGTCCGGTTGGGGTGGGGGTGGTTGCAGCTACAGCGGATCTTGCGTTCGACCGCTCCTAATGAAAACGAGCAATTAGCGGCAACCTTTGAGCAAGTCCTCCGCGAAATGTCGGTCCGGCGGATTCCGGAGCTACTGCGTTCCAATCGGATTGCGGGGCCGGTGGCCACGGGCGTATTTCGCCCGCGCGTGATCATTCCCGAAGGGATTGTCGAACAGGTCACCGCGGCGGAATTACGCAACATTTTGATCCACGAAACGGCACATATCGTGCGCCGCGACCAGATCGTCGTCTGGCTGCAAAACGTTGCCGCTGCTTTGTTCTGGCCGCATCCTCTGGCCGCCGCGGTCAACCAACGACTGGCCCGCGCTCGCGAGGAGATTTGCGACAATTATGTGCTTGTTTCGACCGACCCGTGTTCGTACAGCCGCACCTTGTTGTCGCTGGCGACTGTCATTCACGCATCGCGCCCGCTGCCGGGGACGGTCGGTCTGTTTACGTCGCGATGGAAGCTCGAACGACGGGTTGCCGAACTTCTTGATGAGCGCCGCAACTGTCGCACCGGGTTGACGCGGTACGGGACGGCTTTGGTCGCTGGTTTAGCAATTGCCATGGCCGTCGTCGCTGCCTGTGGCACGATCACGCTCGCAGACGGCCCTTCCCCGTCGGAAACACCATCGGCTAACAGCTCAATCGATGCTGCGCCGCAAGAGTCAAACGATGCAGCACAGCCTGCGGGTTCCGCAAAGACGGACGCGAACGTTGCTCAGAGCCCCGGCGAATGGCGGCCGGGGAATCGTGAAACCGCGCTTCCCGGTTTGATCCCTGCGCCGGCGAATGTACCCGGCCTCGGTCGTTGGCAAGCCATGATGCTGCCGGTCGGCGGCTATGTCGAAGCGGCGGTGTTTCGTCCCGACGGCAAATCCATTGCCTTCGGCGAGGGGACGTACGTGCGGATCCACGATGCGGAGTCGCTCGAACTTCAGCAAGTTCTCGTAGGTCACTCCGGGAATGTCCGTGCGGTGGGTTGGTCGCCGGATGGAAAATGGATTGTCTCGGGTGCCGACGATGCGACGGTACGGATTTGGAGCAAAGACGGTGTTGCGGGACCGGTGTTGACGGATCATCTGGCGCCGGTGCGCGAGATCGCATGGAGCCCCGACAGCCGTGCGTTCGCCTCGGCGGCATTGGATGGAACGATTCGTATTTGGAATCTCGACGGGACGTCCCAAACGGTGATCGATGGGCACGAAGCACCGGTCAACACGATCGCCTGGAGCCCCGACGGCAAGGTGCTTGCCGCTGGAGATCAAAACCGGCTGGTCCGTTTCTGGGGATCCGACGGCAAGCCAGGCCCGGTGTTGTCCGGACATCACGGAGCGATTACCCGCGTGCGGTGGAGCCCCGATGGAAACTGGCTGGCCTCCACGAGTGAAGGTCTAGTGCCGACCGAACCGGGGCAGCAACCGGTGGCTACGGTGCGTTTGTGGAAAGCCGACGGCACCGCCGGGCCGACGCTGCACGGTCACACTCGTTCCATTCGAGCGGTCGCCTGGAGCCCGGACAGCCGGCAGTTGATTACCACCGGCGAAGACCGCCAAGTCATCCTCTGGGACGCGAACACGACGAACAGTCGGCGCCTTGAGCAAACGGGATTCGACTATGGGGACGTCTTTTCCCTGGATTGGAACGCGTCGGCCGGCCGCATATTGGCGGGTGGACGGTTTTCCGTTCGATTCTTTACTGCCGATGGTCCCGCCGGTTCTCGCGATCTGATCCGATACAGCGGTTCGAAACTGATGTTTGCCGATTGGCATCCCCGCGAGAATAAAATCGCGATCGCCGGTGCCGACGGAACCATTCACATCTGGTCGGACGGTTTCAAAAATGAGCGGACAATTGACGGGTTCGCCAGTTTCGTTGGCTGTGTCAAATGGAGTCCTGACGGCCGGAAACTCGCCGTCGACGACCTCGATCAAACGGTCCATCTATTCGATCCCGACGGCGAGCCGATTAAGGAATTCAGCGGAAACGGTGGAATCCCGCGTGGCATGGCGTGGTCGCCCGATGGAAGTCTTTTAGTGGTCAATCGCCGCTCCGCCATGACCGACATCTTCAACCTCAATTCCGAGGGCGATGTCCAATCGGCAACAATCCACGCGGGCGGCGCCACGGGCGCAGCGTTCAGCCCCGATGGGACCCAGCTGGCCACCAGCGGTCTCGATGCAAACGTCATGGTCACCCAGATCGATTCCTCCGGAAAGACGACCAAACGCACCGCGTTGATGCAGGCGTTCGACGGCGACGTCGATTCGATTGATTGGAGTCCCGATGGACAATGGATCGCCACCGGGCACAATACCTCCTTGCGATTCTGGCGTGCCGACGGAACTCCCGGCGCTGTCGTTCCCGGCTTCGATGCCTCCGTCATGCGCGTGGATTGGAGTCCCGACAGCAAAACCGTCGTGACCGGCGGCTGGGACTCGACGGTATTGCTGTGGAACATCGATGGCACGCTCGTGCGCGAATTTCCCAATCATGCGGCCCCCTGCTGGGGAGTCACCTTCAGTCCTGATGGCAAGAAGTTGGCGACGTGCGGCTGGGACGGCGTCGCGCGAATTCTCGACGTTCAAACCGGCGACATCCTGGAAATGGCGATCTATGTTGCGGGTTTTGAACCGCCCGCTGAAGGGAGCCAGGTTCAACGCCAAACAGCCATCGCCTTCAACCGGGCCGGCCAGGTCACATCGGGAGATCTGGACGTGCTCGAACAACGCGTCGTCTATCTTGTCGAACAACCTTCGGGGGCCTGCGAGATCCTGAAGCCCTCGGAATTCTTCGCAAAGGCCGGGGGAGCGGTCCTGGCCAAGTCGCCTTAACCTCCGGCCGCCGCCGCAATGAAAACAGCGCCGTTTTCGGGAGGATGGAAATGAACATGAGTCTGAAAAACTGGAAAGCCGCCGTTGCCATCGCCGTCATGGTCTTGGTATTGAACCATTCGCTTCAAGCGGCAAATGACGCCGCTGATTCCGGCAATGATGACGTCGCCGAATTGGCGGCAAAGATTGATCAACACGTGGCCAGTGCCTGGCAAGCGGAAGGCATCGTGCCTGCGCCGGCGGCCGATGACGCCGAGTTTCTACGGCGCACCTACCTGAATCTCGTTGGCTGCATTCCGCCGGTATCCGTCGTGCGGGAATTCCTGGCCGATACGGATCCCGACAAGCGCCGCAAACTCGTCGACGGCCTGCTGGACCACCCTGGTTACGTCACGCACTTTGCGCATACGTGGCGGTTGCTGATGATGCCCGAGGCGGACGTCGATCAGCAAGCCCGCAATTTTGCGCCCAGCTTCGAGGGCTGGCTGCGCGATAAGTTTATCGACAACGCGGGATATGACGACATCGCCCGCGAACTGATTACGTGCCAGATTTCCGGGGGCGACCTCGAAGGCCCCGTCAGCTATTATCGCGCGAAGGAGGTCAAACCGGAGAACATCGCGTCAAGTATCAGTCGGCTATTTCTGGGGGTGCAACTGGATTGCGCTCAATGTCACAATCATCCCTTCGCCAAATGGCAACAAGAGGAGTTTTGGGGATTCACGGCATTTTTCGCCGGAATTCAAGGAGAGCGATTTGGCACGCTCTCTGACGACGGATCGCGGCACGAAATCGGCCTCGATGGCAGCCAGACGTTGGTGTCGGCGCAGTTTATTGACCAGACGTCACCGGTGTGGACTAATCAATCACGGGCGCGCGACGTCCTGGCCGAGTGGGTTACGAACAAAGACAACCCGTACTTTGCCCGCACCGGGGCCAATCGGGTTTGGGCGCATTTCTTCGGAAGGGGGATTGTGGATCCCCCCGATGGCTTCGACGAGGGTAACCCGCCGTCGCATCCCGAGTTGCTCGACGAATTGGCAAAAGCGTTCGCGGCGCACGACTATGATTTCAAATTCTTGATTCGGGCAATTGCGGCCAGCAACACCTATCAGCAATCAAGCATGCAATCGCATCCCAGCCAATCCCAACGGGAGTGGATCGGCCGGATGCCCGTCCTCGGTCTGTCGCCCCGCCAACTGTCCGATAGTTTAATTCAGGCAACAGGGGCGAACGTCACCACCAGTCTACGAGACCGCATGTTGTCAGGGACGCAAGTCGACAACCAGATCGAGTCGCTGTTCGACAATCAGGTGGGGGGAAACGTCGACCCGCAATCGACAATTTTGCAGGCCCTCGCGCTCATGAACTGCCAATTCATCGTCCAACAGACGGAGCCCGGCGCCAGTAATACGCTGGCCGCCGTGCTCGAATCTCCGTTTCTCGACACCGACGGGCGGATCGAAACGCTATTCCTGGCAACGCTCAGCCGCCGGCCGACTGGCGAGGAATTGTCCCGTTTGCGGGACTACATCGAATCCAAGTCCGGCGAACGGGGGCGTTCCGCTGATGCAACACAATCAGTCACGGAATTCTTCCAGGCCGTCGGCGAGGAGTTGCTTGACCCGTCCACGTCTCGGCAGCGCGGACAAGAGCAGGCGTTGGCGGACATCTTTTGGGCCTTGTTGCACCGCAGCG
>CALFYU010000635.1 GCA_937952455.1 uncultured Planctomycetaceae bacterium | reverse complement strand
CCGACCAATCGCTGTCGTATCGGTCTTTTACCTGTTGGCTGGGTCCTGAGACGCGGTTGTGGGTGGCTTTGAAGAACAACTCGGGCCGATCGGCGGTATAGACGCGGTCATAGTGCGACGCGGCCGTTTCCGATTCTTCCATCCGCGCAACTTGGCTGCGTTTGTAGGTCACACCCGCGGCCCAGACTTCCTGGCGGTCGACCGGCGCGCGAAAGTGCACCTCTTCGATACCGATTGGCGAAGCTTTCTGGTCGATCAGATATTTTGCCAATCCCACGGGATCGGGGCTGTGAAGTAAATCGGCGAGATTATGGCAGTTGTCGACCTGCATCAGGTCCAACATCCGTGCCCGGTCTCCCTCAATCACTGCCAAATGGATCGAATCATCGGCCAGTTGAATCGTCGCCACTCGCATCGCTATGTCGCTCTATGTTCGTGTAGGGCATTCAACACGGCTTGCATGTCGTCGGGCAAAGGTGCCTGGAATTCGCACGATCGGCCATCCGCCGGATGAGCGAACGACAACTGCCGGGCATGCAATGCCTGCCGGCTGATGAGCGGGGCGCCCCCGCTATGGGGAGTATCATCGCCGGCCTGCTCACTAGTGTAACCAGCGGCGGCGAATTTCTCACCCGTAGCGAGTCGATCGCGATGCAGTTTGGCATGTCCGCCGTACATCCGGTCGGCGACGATCGAATGTCCCAAATGTTGCATGTGCACGCGCAATTGGTGCGTGCGTCCCGTGCGGGGGTGCAGACGTACGTAGGTGAATCCGCGAAACCGCTCGATGACTTCGTAAAACGTCACCGCTTCGCGTGCTTCGCCGCCGGGTGGACAGATCGTCATCTTCTCGCGGTTTTTAGAATGCACGCGGACATGCGTCTCGATGTAGTCGCTGTCGAGTTCGATCTCGCCCCACACGATCGCGTGGTACTCTTTTTTGACCTCGCGGCGTTCGAACTGGCTGCTGAGCCGGTTGTGGACTTGATTGTCCTTGGCGACGACCAGCACGCCGCTCGTGTCGCGGTCCAGGCGATGCACGATGCCCGGACGGAACCGTCCCGCGACGTCGCTGAGGGAGTCGAAGTGATATTGCAGAGCCGCCGCCAACGTCCCGTGAGGATTACCGCGGCCGGGATGCACGATCATGCCGGCCGGTTTGTTGATCACCACCAGCGAATCGTCTTCGTGGATGATCGAGAGCGGAATATTCTCCGCCGGGATGCTGCCGTCGGTGACCGTCGGCAGTTGGATCGACAGAATATCGTTGACCCGCAGACGGTGGCTCGGTTTGACCTCCAGCCCATTGACCAAAATCGTTCCGGCAGAGACCGCTTTTTGGAACGAGGACCGGCTAAAGTTCGGATACAGCCGCGTCAGATAGTGGTCGAGCCGCCAACCGTGCGCGCGGTCTTCCACGGCCAAAGAGATCGGCTCGCACGATTCGGGGACGTTCATTTTGCGTCGTCGGAATTGTCGGCGGCGCCGTCCGTGTCAGCCTCGGTCGAAGGTTCGGTAGGAGTCTTTGGCGCTTCGGGAGTTTCGGCGGACGGTTTCGAATCGTCGTCTGCCGGTGCTTCCAGCTTGGGCTGCGAATCGGCAGGACCCTCGTCGTCGGAGTCGTCCTCGTTCGGCAGTCCCTGTAGCGGATTCCCCGTGCCGAACGGCGTCTCGGGGAGTTCTGGGAGTTCGGGGAAATCGCCGGGACTGAAGATGTCGCTCGCCGGGGCACCGCCGCCGGTGTCCGGCTTGCGCGGTTCGGGAGGTTTGGGGTTCTGCTTTTGAAACCAGGCATAGAACGCCTGCGGCCCAGCCTTCTCCAGATACTCTGCACGTTCCTGCGCCTGCTTGTGGTAAACGGAACCCTTGAATTCGTCGCTGCCGAGTTGTTTGTAGGCGGCGCGGGCGGCTTCCAGATTCCCCAGTGACTCCTCCGTTCGGGCCAATCCGAAGATCGCCCGTTGTTTGATCATCGAATCGTCATTTTCCACCAGCTTGTTGAAGTCATCGCGGGCGGAAGTCAATTCCGTGACGGCATTCGCGCGGTCGGTGAACATGAGTTGGACTGCCTGCGACAACCGCATTTCGGCCCCCATCAGCAACGCCCAATCGGCGGCCGGGGTGCCTTTGACCAGGTCGCTGTCGGCCACAGCCAGGAAATCGTCCGCCGTGCGGGCATTGGAAAACTCGTACCAAGCGGTCGACTGCGACGCGAAACTCCGCGTCGAAAAAATCCGGTAAGCGGCGACCGCCACCGCAATCACGCAGATGATGATCGTGATCTTCAACGCATGTTCTTCGACAAACCTGGCGCCCTTTTGCGTCAGCTTGCTCAGATCATTGGTTTGCAGCTCGTGGCGGTGTTCGCTTTTCATGATTTTCTTATGGAGACGGTCTCAGACAGCCGTCACGGGCGGTTGGAGTAAGAATTTCGGGAGGAAGCGGAATTCGTCGCGGTCGCCGGGCGGTCATTTCCGCCGATTTCTCCACGTTTCGATTGCGAAATGGGTTCGTCGCCGGACCGGACGCGCGAGTATAGATGCGTGGTCCAAGCCCGTCAAGGGGAGCAACTTACGGCAAATTGGCCGCGCCGAAACGGCCGCCGGGCAAGCGTGCCGTCGCGGCATGCCTCAAAATGCCCGGTTTTAGTACCTCCGGGCACAGTTGGGGCTTTAGTCGGCCGATACTGATTATGACGGTTCCGCCGATCGTACGGCCAAAGCTTCGCGCGCTAAGCATGTTGCCGATAGAACGCGCATAACCTGCTGCAGAGTGGACGGTTAGAACGTCTCTCCTCGAAAAGGCACCAGGAGTAGGGAAATGGATTCCAACAACGGTAAGCCCACGATTCGCATTCTGCACCACATGGCCCGCAGCGGGGGGACGATCATCTCCCGCTGTTTGGGGTGTATGCGGGGAGTGACTTTGCTCAGCGAGGTCAATCCGGTTCCCTACCGGGCGATCACGCCGGCGACTGCCGGGGCCTGCATGCAATTCCATCCCATTTTGCAGGCCTACAAATGGCATGAGCTGTTCACCGTCGAAGAAGCGGAAATGCTCTGCGTGCAGACCTCGCTTGATTATGCCACGTTGATCGAGTTGGTCCATCGCCGCTGCACCGAGCGGGGAACGACGCTG
>CALFYU010000634.1 GCA_937952455.1 uncultured Planctomycetaceae bacterium | reverse complement strand
TTCGCCGTCGTCCGACATGCGCGCCGCTTGGGCACCCTCTCCCTTGCCCGCCACGAAGGCATACCCAGCGGTTTCGTCGGGAGTTGCATCCATCGAGTCGGGCAGGTTCGGGCAGCCGAGCACGCCGAGCTGCACCTCGCCGTCGACAATCAGCGCCAGCGCGATCGCGTACTGTTCCTTGCGAAGAAAGCCCTTTGTGCCGTCGATCGGATCCAAGACCCAAAACCGCCCGCTCGCTCCGCCGGCCGCTTGTCCGCGATCGATCCATTCGAGCACGGTTTCCGTGGAAGGATCATCATCACGGGCCGCCTGCACTTCCGCGACAATACGCTTGAGCACGTCCGCTGCGGCCGGCTCGCGCAGCGGGGCGGCGCCTTCTTCGCCGACCAATGCATCATCCGGAAACCTTTCGGCCAGCAGCCCGCTGATCAACGCCTGCACGGCGAAATCCGCGACGGTGACCGGCGAACGGTCCTTTTTGTCGAGGCTGTCCAGCGAAATGCCCGATTGCACGCGGCGGCAAATCGCGGCGGCCGCCGCCACGGCCGACAGGGCGAATTCCTTTTCTGGATCCAGCATGGTGTGTCCTCGATCTTGGTTGTTTTCTGATTTGGTTTTCGGGACGTGATCGTCTGGGTCGGGGAAACGAGTTTGGGTCGTCGTGCACGACCGCAAACGGTCGGTTTGGGAGCTTGCAGGGTGGCCGTCTATGAATTCAGATCACAAAATCGTCGGTGCGGCCGAGGATTTTGTCGATCAACTCCGACGGCAGTTCGATCGACGGGGTGCCGCCGCGATCCACATCGGTGGGATTGATGCCGCAATACATGGCCCACGGACCGAGATGCCGCCACCGTCCCGCCCGTTTTTCTTCGTCGGGCAGGACCGGCGTCGTACAACGATTGCAGCCGATCGTGGAGAATCCCTGATCGTGCAGCGGATTGATGATCACCCGGTTGCGCAGAATGTAGTCGTTCATTTCCTGATCGCCGAAGTTGGCCAGCACGTTGATTTTTACGGCCTGCGTATTGGTGTCGATCGACAGGATCGGGACGTTGCCCCGCTTTCCGCCATCGGCACGGCGGAGGCTGCTGATCAAGGCGTCATAGTCGCCGGTGGCCCGCATCAGCGGCTGCGTCTTGCGCAAATCGCAGCATTTCGACTGTCCGTCGGGTGTGAGATACAACACCCCCAATTCGGCGGTCTGTTCGGCCATCGTCTGCTCGGGGTGCAGCGTGATGACGTCCAGTCCGTAATCGGAAATCATGCGATCCCGCGTTTCGAGCGTCTCCTGGAAGTGGACTCCCGTATCGACAAACAGCACTTTCAGCGGCAGTTTCGCCTCCGACGCCATGTGGCAGACGACGCTGCCGGCTTGTTGCATGGCGGACATGATGGCCACTCGGTCACCGAAAATCGACGCTGCCCATGCCAAGATTTCCTGCGGCCGACGCTCCTCCATCGCACGATTGAGGTCGGTTAGATCAACCTGAGACAATTTCGCCATTGGTGCGGAAAGGCACTTCGCTTGTGTAGGGAATGAAGCCTGCGGGGCGCGAAACACTGATATTGAAGCGTCGCGCGATCTATGCGGCCGGCAACCCAGCCGCGCGGGTCAGTGTAGCAGACCGGCCCCAATAGCAGCAACGTCGCCGCTGGACGGCAATTATCACGTCCTGCGGGCAATTGACAATATCCTGGCGAGCGGTCGGAGTTCGCCGACCGGTTTCGTAATCGGGTGTTCGACCGAAGTAGGTTGTTGGACGTCACCGGCGGGCTGACGCCCGCCGCTCGCCTGAGAAAGACAACGTCGGCGCGGCATGGGAGCACACGCGCCGACGATCCCCTGGGAATCGAGAGCGATTAATACCGCCAATTCCAGCCGTTGTAGTAGTAGCCGCCGTATCCACCGAAACCGTAGGGATGCGACCAGTAGTAGTCCAGACGATCGTAGGTGGGAAACTTTGACGCGCGGGAATCTTGGTTGCGGATGATCGTCGTTGGCCGCATTTGGTCGAACAACAGTTCCATCGCGGAATCATGGCGGTACGACGGATTGGCATCGTATTCGGCACGGTTGAAGGGAATCGCGTTGTAAGCCTGCTCGTAAGTCAGCCCATTCTTTTCAAAAACCGGTTGCTCCTTCTTTTCGCCGTAGCGAATCGTCATTTCCCAATTGCTGTCGTCCTGTGCCAGAGCGCTTGCAACCGGAATCGCCAAGACGATTGCGGCGCCGCAAATGGCCAGTCTCTGTAACCTGTTCATTGTTAACATGTTGCACCTCAAAACCAGTGATGAACGTCGTCAGCCCCTGAGGCAGTCCGACTAACCCAATCCAACACGCGGGGAGAATTTGCATTTTCCGTAAAGCCCGCACAATCTCCATCCTACCAAGCATCAGAGCGGAATAGCAACAGCGAATTCCGGGCGAATTGCCGCCGAGGGCCGATTTTGCCCTGCCGGTTGCAGGATGCGTGGGGGCAACAAATAATCAGCGTCAAAGGCAAATCGCCTCCTCCCCAACCTCAAACACCCGGAGTTCTCCCAGCATGTCGCAAGTCGGCGTCGGCCTGATCGGTTCGCAGTTCATCACCAGCATCCACTATGAATCCCTGGAGCGGGTGGCCGCCGCTGATGTGCGGGCCGTCGCCTCCAAAACCGAAGCCCACGTCCGTAAATTCGCCGAAGAACGCGGCATTCCGCACTGGACGACCGATTACCGAGAACTGCTGGCTCGCGACGACATCGACATGGTGGTCGTCGGTGTGCCCAACTATCTGCATCGCGAGGTGACGGTCGCCGCCGCCGAGGCGGGCAAACACATCGTGTTGGAAAAGCCGATGGCGCTCAACCTGGCCGAGTGCGATGAAATGATCGCCGCTTGCGATTCCGCCGGCGTGAAATTGATGTACGCCGAAGAACTGTGCTTCACGCCTAAATACGTGCGGCTGAAGCAACTCGCCGATGAAGGGGCATTGGGCGACGTGTTTTTGATCAAGCAATCCGAAAAACACGACGGTCCGCATTCTCCCTGGTTCTGGGACGTGGAAAAGAGCGGCGGCGGCGTGATGCTCGACATGGGTTGCCACGGCATCGAATTCGCCCGCTGGATCCTGGGCCGCCCGCCGATTCAGAGCGTTTATTGCGACTTGAAACTGAACATGCACCGCGACAAGACGCGCGGTGACGATACGAGCATCATCATCATCGACTTCGAAGGGGGCGCCACCGCTTATATCGAAGAGTCGTGGGCCAAGCTGGGGGGTATGGACGATACGGCCGAAGTGCACGGCACCGGCGGCGTGGCCTATGCCGACATTTTGCAGGGCACGTCGATCCAAACCTATTCCAAAGAGGGCTACGGCTACGCCGTCGAAAAAGCGGGCGATACGAAGGGTTGGAGTTACACGATCTATGAAGAGGCCTGGAACTACGGTTTCCCGCAGGAGATGGAGCACTTCGTGCATTGCGTTCGCGACGACACCGAACCGTCTGTCACCGGCCGCGACGGTCGCGCCGTGATGGAAGCGATCTTCGCCGCCTACGCCAGCGCCGGCCAAGGCCGCCGCATCGACCTGCCGTTTGAAACGGACGCGAAGACGCCGTTTGAGCTTTGGGGAGGAGCGGAATAGTAGGCGGTAGGCAGTAGGCAGAGGGCAGAAAAGAGGCGTGGGCGGGGTCGGGAGACCCGCGCACAACGTTGTTTTGAGTGGCCGGTGGTCAGTGGCCAGAGGTTGGAGCGTTGCGAAGACATTGTCGATTGGCCGGAATTTTGTAGCGACGTGCGATTTGGGTAACGAAGTTGATCCACATACTTATGAGGCTCGACCACCTTCAAGGGGTTTCCAATGACAGTTGCGAATCGCATCGAAATGGTGGTGGGGGACATTACGACGCTCGATGTCGACGCTGTCGTCACGGCGGCTAATGAATCGCTTATGGGCGGAGGCGGGGTAGATGGGGCAGTACATGCCGCCGCCGGGCCGGGACTGTTTGAGGAATGCCGGTCAATTGGCATCTGCCCGGAAGGAGACGCCCGCATCACCGGCGGATATCTCTTGCCTGCGAAGCATGTCATTCACACCGTCGGCCCCGTTTACGAGGACGGATCATACGGCGAGGCGGACGTACTCCGCTCTGCGTACGAATCATCTCTTCGCCTCGCCGAAGAACATTCACTCTGCTCTGTCGCTTTTCCCTGCATTGCAACGGGCACTTACGCTTTTCCCCATGAAGCTGCTTGCGAAATCGCCGTGGAAACGGTCGCGGCGTGGCTGAGGGGCCATGAATTTCCCCAACGTGTCGTTTTCTGCTGTTTCGACGAACCGGATATTTCGCTTTATCGAGGTCGGTTGAGTCAATTGGGAGTAGCGTTGTCGGACTGATGAAGACGCGGCGTTGGTAATTCGCCTCAGGGATCCTCGTTCACGAGACTTCTCGCTGCGGCGGGCGGTGATGGCTGAAGCCGTGACATCGAGAACCCCCGTGAACGGGAGTAAATTCGCAGGAGACATCAATCACACACCCCGCCGTAAACGACGGGGCTAATACCCGCTTTCAGCGGAGCAAGTCCCGTGAACGGGACGCACCTTGCGTCGCGTGATTGTCCCAGCAGGGGAGACCTTCGGTCGAGATGTGTGCGGGGTCGGGAGACCCGCGCACAACGTTGTTTTGAGTGGCCAGTGACAGGTGGATAGTGACCAGAAGAAGAAGGCGGTAGGCAGAATAGATGT
>CALFYU010000633.1 GCA_937952455.1 uncultured Planctomycetaceae bacterium | reverse complement strand
TCTTCGGCATCGTTGCTCGCGATGGCCGCTGCCCGCAGCGGTGTGGGGATAGCGATTGCTGCGATGGCGCTCATAGCCGCGAACTGGTGTCGCATGTGCGGTCAATTGTTCATCATGTCTGCGGAAATGCAAAGTATCGCGTTTGGCGGTCTGGCGGTGGGTTTGTCGCTGGGGATCAGTGCCGGTGTTTGGCGACGTCGCCGGGGTGGTCAAGATGGCCGTATCGGCGCTCATGCCTGCTTGCTCTTCGCTGTCTGGGCGGTTTGTCTGGCGGCGGCTTATCCGCTGCTGGTTCAGGGAAGTCTTTGGCTTAATGCCTATCAGTCATCGCGGTTTTGGTTGACGGCCGCCCGCGGCGGAATGCTTTGTCTGTTCTACATTCCTTGGGGAGTTGTCTGGGGGTTATTGATTGCCGCGTCTCCGTTGCTCGGCCGTGCCGGGGCCGCCGGTACCGTGTCGCGCTTCGGGCTGCTGCCAGCCGCGTTGGGCTGGTGTTGTTATCGCTCGCTCGATCTGCCGTCCTACGGGCCGGCGGTGGTGCTCACGGTGGCCGCGGCGCTGTTATGGATCGCAGCATCGCTCGCCGCTGTGCCGACGGGAGATCTCCTGGCTGGTTGGTGGCGACGGGGCATTCTGGCGGCCAGTCTCGCCGCGATCGCTGTCAGTCCCGCTTGGCAAGAGTCGTACGACCCGGCGCGAGCGGCGCGGACGCTGTTTTCCACGGAGATCTTCCTGGCATATCGCAGCAAGTTCGATGTGGATGAGCTGAACCAATTCGACGACGCCCGGCTAGAGAGGATCGTCGAAGGGGACCGCGGGACGTATACGCTGTGGAAGCGGCGAGGTTCCCAATGGCACATTCGTGAAAACGGTCTGTCGAGCACGGTGGTCGCCACCGATCGGGATCTGCATCCGCAATATTCAGCGGAGTTGCTGCCGGGCGTGGTACCGTTTGTGTTGCACGATCGCCCGGAGCGGGCGCTGTTTCTCGGAATGGGCGGGGGCGTGTCGCTCTCGGCAAGCCTGCATTTTCCGTTGACGCATGTCGTCTGCACTGAGGCCGACGAAGCATATTTCGACCTGCTGCGGCAGGGTGTGTTGGGAGGATTGCGAGAAAACCCGCTGGCGGACGACCGTGTCACGGTGCGGCATGCTGACCCTGCTTTAGTGGCGGCCGCGGGCCAAGAATTGTTCGACGTGATCGTTTCGGATCCCGGGTATATCTCGCATCCTAACAATACGGCCTACTGCACCGCGGATTTTTATGCCAATCTGGCGGAACAACTGACGGACGGTGGTATCTTTGCCCAGCGGTTTCGTTACATCGATTACGGTGCCGAACCGTTGCGTGTCGCGGCGAAGACCATGTTGCACGCGTTCGAGCATGTGATGTTCCTCCAAACCGCAATGGGCGAGATGCTGCTGCTGGGCACGAATTCTCCGGATGGTTTAGTGCGCCCCGGATTGCTGGCCCGGGTGGATCGTCCGCACGTACAGGCGGCGTTGGCCGGCTGCGGATGGGATTGGGCAATCGTGTTGAACCTGTCGACGCACGACAAGAAGCAACTTGATGAATTCATTTCAGATGGCTCGCCGGCGGCCAATACGATTGTGAGCGGGCACTTTCGCGGCACGTTGCCGCGGGAGGTGATCCGCTGGGCAAACAAGGCTCAAGAATTGGCCGTCGCCCTTGTGCCTCGCACGGGGCGTCTGCTGGATCAGATGGGAGATGACGCCAACGATCCCGACGTGCTGGAGCATCTCGAAGAGGTGACGGGCAAGCAGAAGCTGATCCGTGATTATCCCGATCAATATTGGGCCTATCGCGCCTCGGTTCGTGAACAAGTCACCGCCGGAGCGGGGGGGCGTTCAGTGATTCAGCAGGTCAAACATCAATTGGCCGGACATGAGTTTCACCCCCGCGATCGCCGACGGATGCGCTATTTCGAGGCGCTGGGCCAGGCACAAGAGTCAAAATCGGTGGAGGATATTCGCCGTGTCGAGCAGTTTGCATACCCCTATGATCCGATGATTACCTATTTTCTGCATGGCGAGCTGGCCGAATTGTATTCCCGCACAGGCGACGAGCGCAATCCGCCTGAGGAATTGCGGCACCGGCTGTATTCGACATATTACAGCGTCGCGGGCGATCGCTCGGTCCGCACAATTGTTGAAGCGCTCAAGTTATTAGTCGAATATCCCGCAGCTGAACCCAATCCGCTGGCTCGCTGGGACCACATCAACGGCCTGCTGCAGGTCCTGCAGTCCCGCTGGTACGATCGTGGTTCCGTGCAGCCGAAGTCGTTTCGGGTGATGATCAGCGACGTTTCCGAGACGCTGCTGACTGCCGACCGGGCGCTGAAGGCGATGCAGGACCTGACCGTCGAGGCGGGGCTTGCCCCCGAGGTCTGGGAAGAGCGGGAACGGGTGCTCAAGCGAACGCTCGTCAAACCGCTTCGCGATTATCGGCAAGCGCTGAAACCGGAATACGAAAAAGCGAAGGCGACCGGCAAGTTGATCCAGGAACGCGCTGCGGGGGTGGCGGGCGAGTAGTCAACGCCCTGGTCCGATACCCCCCTCGGCGAAGCCGGGGGCTGGGAAAACACGTGGTGGGGCACATGAGTGCACGGACCCCCATGTTCGCGAGTCGTATTGCTGGAATCGGCCCATTTTCGTAAACTCCCCGCCGATCTTGAAACGACTGTCATTTCCACGGAACGTCAAGGATGACCCCGTGAATAATACTGTGATCGTTGTGCCCTGTTACAACGAGGCCGACCGACTGGACGTCGAACGGTTTCGCCGTTTTGCCGCGAATCAACATGCGCTGCGGTTTTTGTTCGTCAATGATGGAAGCAGCGATCGCACACAGCAGATCCTCCAGGATCTGCACGAAGACGTCCCTGCTCACTTTGACGTGATCAACCACCACGTCAATTCGGCCAAGGCGGAAGCAGTGCCGCGGGGGATGTTGACGGCGTTGGTCTCCGGTGCCGAGTATGTCGGCTTTTGGGATGCCGATCTAGCGACACCGCTGGAAGCGATTCCCGTTTTTCGCTTTGTGATGCAGCGCCGCGAGGACGTTGAAATTGTCATTGGCACGCGAATTCCGCTGTTGGGACGGTCCATAAAGCGGCAAACCAAACGCAAATTCCTCGGCCGTGTCTTCGCCAACGTTGCCTCCGCGGCGCTGGGGATCAGCATTTACGATACGCAGTGCGGGGCGAAGATGTTCCGCGCTTCGCGGGAACTGGCGGTCGCCTTATCGCAACCGTTTGTCTCGCGGTGGATATTCGATGTTGAAATCCTGGCCCGCCTGATCGATGCTCGCCGCGGCACGGAACTTCCGCCCGTGGGGCAATTGCTGTACGAGCAGCCGTTGGAGCAATGGCGGGACATCGCCGGGTCACGGGTCAAACCGGCCGACTTCTTCAAAGCGGCGGGCGAACTGGCGACGATCTATTGGCGCTATCTGCGTCCGGGGCTGCCGCCGCGAAAGATTCCTTCAACTCGCAAGTCACAACCGCGTCCCGTGGAATCGCCGCGCCGTGCGGCTTGAGATGTCGGACGCCGAATCGGGAAGTGCTTGCGGCTATTGCCGCCTTATTGCACGGTCCGCTCACTGCCGGCGATCGTTTTCGGCCTCTTGCCCAGCAGCAGCACGGTTCCCTGTTTGGGGAATTGGGGCCGCTGATCGAGGATCACGACGTCCGGCGGGAGGAGATCTTTGATGTCCTCATGTTTGCGTGCCGTGGTGACGAGGACGGCGTCTCGCGAGCCGGCGAACAACTGTTCCAGGTCCTCGGCGGTGCGGCACTCGGCCACGGGGCGGCGGGTGTAATAAGTCAGGCTGGGGCGGAAATACTTGTATTGCCCAATCGTGACGTCTCCGCTGCCCTTGAGCGATTGAATCGTGGCAGCCAAGGGGGCGCTCGTCTGATAGCGGTCGGCACGCACGGCGACGACGGCCAACACGCTGGTCACGAAGGCGACAGATGCGACCGCAATCCCGGCCACCGCTTGTTTCGTGCGTCCGCGTTGCGCCAAGTACATCGCGGCCAGCCCTCCCAGCAGCGGAGCGAGGCCGATGATCAATCCCGCGAACGGCAACTGCTCGCTGACCGCTGGAGAAACGCCCGCCCTACTCAGCAGCGGTTCGCCGTTGATCTTCCAAAATCCGAGCACCGGACACACGACAATTAGCAATGCTCCCACAACCGTGAACGTCCCCAACGCGGAGCGAATCCAACTGGCGGGAACGGTATGCGGCTGATGGATCCAGCGGTGCAGAAAGCAGGCGGGCAACAGGGCCAACGCCGGGGAGGCCGTGGGCGGATCATTGGGCAATGTGGTGCCGGCCAGCGAAAAAAATCCGATGAACACCCCCGCCCAGCAAGCGAGAAAAATGCACGAGGTCCGCCAGCGGTCACGATTGCGAATCCGTTGGGCGGTGTCCCGCAGCGTTTGCACGGCGAAAATTGACCAGGGGAAGAACCCGATCATGATCACAGGGATGTAGTAGAAAATCGGCCCGCTGTGGCCGTCCATGGAGTTCATGAACCGGCCGAAATTGTGGATGCCGAGAAATTCCAGCACGAACGTGCCGCGGGTCTGCAAACTCACCGCCAGGAACCAAGGCCCCGCGACGAGCGTCACCATCACCAGGGCGGTCAGCGGTTTCATTTGCCAGATTGTCTTAAAAAACAGCCGCGGGTGAAAAATCGCGGCGGCGCGGCCCAGACGGCTGATCCAGGATCGGCTTTCGCGGAGCGGTGCTCCTGGCGACGTGCAGAGCAAAAATAGCCCGACCGTCGCTGTCGGCAGCAATACTCCGATGGGGCCTTTGACCAACACAGCCAGGCCCATGACGGCATACATGGCGGCGAAAATCCCCCAGGCATGCGGCAACAGCGGATGCGGGCTACCGGCCGGGAGCGGGGCTTGAGCACCAGTCCAGGCGTCGGAATTCGTTTCCTGACTGCCGCGGACGAAAACGTACAGCGAGAGGGCCGAGAAGAATACCAAAAAGCTGTCGGCTGTCGCGGCACGGGCGACGACGTCGAACATCAGCGACGAGGTCATGGCCAATCCAGCCCACAGACCGACTTCGGGACAGAACAGCCGACGACCGAGGGCATAGGTCAGAAGCGCCGTCGCTGTGCCGAAGATCGCCGACCAGAACCGGACGGCAAACTCATTATCGCCGAACACTTCATAGCCGATGAGCATCATCCAATACATGAACGGCGGCTTGTGCGAAAACAGTTCGCCGTTGAAGTAGGGGACGGTCCAGTCGCCGCGGGCGTGCATCTCGGCCGCCGTCGCCGCAAAAAAGGACTCGTCCTCGTCCCACAGCCGCGTGGCTCCCAGGTTCGTAAAAAAGGCAATCAGCGCGGCGAGAACAATCCACGTTTCGTGGCGGAAAAGGCGTTTCATAGAGCAGGGCCGTCCGTGGCCGGTGCTCCCTGCGGTGCGGGACCGGCGGGACACCAGCGCGATTGAAGAATGAGATGACTGACCAGCCAGCCGATGGCTGCGCCGATCAGAGCATCGCTGAGAAAATGGGCACAGGTTTGCACCCGTTGCATCCCGCACATAACGGCCATGCCGATAAACAGCACTCGGCCGCGGGGATAGAACCGGCACAGTGCCACCGCAAACCCCACGGCGACCGCCGTGTGGGCCGAGGGAAAGCTTTGGTATTCCGATTTGACACCCGTCAGCGGCAGCCATTCGTTGAAGGTCGCCCCGACGTTGGTGATGTTCAGGTTGAAGCTCTGCGGGCGGGTACGGCTGATCAGCAGCTTGACCACATCGGCCCCCAGCCCCGCACAAAGCCCTGACGCGATCACCCAAGGCAAAACGCTCCGGCCCGCCGGATTCAGCAGGAAAATGCCCGCGACGATGAGGAGCAGGCCGTAGGCATCGCCGAACGGCTCCGCATTGTCCAGAATGTGCCGGATGAATCCCGGGTAATCCCGTCCGTAACAGAATTTCGCAAATGGCATGTCCACGTAAAATGCGGTAACACCGGCGAGGAGTAGCGTTGCCGGGACCAGAAACCAGCGGATGAAGGCCCCGGAGAACAGCGGCACCCCCGCACGTTGCGGCGATGAGGATCGGGTTTGCGATCCGCTCAACGCCGGCCGCACGGATTCTACGGGAATGCTCATAGGACGATTTTATGTCTGTAGTGGTCGAGTGCTCACAAAGGGGGCAGGGAAGTGGGGTCCATATACACTCTCTCGGCGAGGGGGACAACCGCAGTTCGCCGACACGGCGATCTCACCTTGACACGATCTTGAAACTCTGTTGGACTTACGCCCCACACACCGCCGAGGAAGGGAATCCGACAAGGCTGCGGACGAAATGCACGACTTGCCCCAAACTGCTCATCTCGTCAGCCCGACCGCTGATGCCGACCGGCACGAGCCGCAGGCGACCACCTATTCCATCGTGATCCCCGCTTACAACGAGGCGGAAAATCTCGCGCCGCTGTATGCGGAAATCATTACAGCTATGCAGGACGTCGACGGCGATTTTGAGATCATCTTCGTCGACGATGGCAGCACGGATTACACGGGTTCGGTGTTGGCCCGTTTGTCGGCGGCGGACCACGCCGTGCGGTTTGTGCAACTCGCGGCCAACAGCGGCAAGACCGCCGCGCTGCACGCCGGATTCACAGCGTCGCGCGGCAAGTGGATCATCATGATGGACGCCGACCAGCAGAACGATCCGCGAGACATTCCGCGGTTGGTCGAGGCGTCCGGCGATGCGGACTTGGTGTGCGGGCGCCGCACTCGGCGCCGCGATACCTGGCGGAAACGGATCTCGTCGCGGTTCGCAAACTCCATTCGTCGCGCAGTGCTCGGCGATACCCTCCGCGACGTGAATTGCGGATTCAAGATGTTTCGCCGCCGCTGCCTGACCCGCGTCAGACTCTACCACGGAATGCACCGTTTCTTGCCGTTGTTATTTGCCATGGAAGGTTATCGCGTGGTCGAGGTGGACGTGAACGACCGCCCCCGCGTGGCCGGACAAAGCAAATACGGCATCTTTAACCGCCTCATTGGCCCTTTTGTTGACATGCTGGCTGTGCGATGGATGCGATCGGCCCGACTGAACTACCACATCAAACGCCAGGGCGACTGACCCATCCGTACTGGCTGGTGCTGTTGTTTGCCGTGGCGGCGGCGCTCCGCTTGTCGGCCCCCAACGACTTCTTTGAGGGGGACCAAAACAAGCAGGTGGGATACGTGATGGACCTGTTGCATCACGGCCATTGGGCAACGCAGTTTGAAGTCAATGGTCTGATTGCCACCAAACCGCCGCTTTACAATTGGCTGGCCGCCGGGTTGTGCCGCGCGATCGGTTCAACGGCCCCATGGGTCATCAAACTTCCGTCGCTGGCCGCCGGGGCGATTCTATTGTTTCTGCTGTATCGGCTCACGGAGCATTTTCTCGGCCAGACGGCGGCGTTTTTTGCCTGCGCGGCCTGTATCGCATCGCACCATTTCACCAAATTGATGTGGTTCGCGCGAACCGACATGCTCATGACGGCCACGGTCTATGCGGCGATCTATGTGCTCGTTGCCGTCGACGAAAAGTGGTGGAAATCGCCGGCGCTGGGCCTGATCATGGCCGCGTCGGTGCTTACCAAGGGTCCGGTCGGCCCCTGCTTATTCGGGATTTTTCTCGTGTTATGGTCAGTACGCGAGGGCTGGCGACCGAGCAAAGAGATGCTGCGGGGTGCTGCGCCGGGCTTGATCATCTTCGCCGTCGCTGCCGGGACATGGCTGTTGCTGGTGATGCGAATGCCCGAGTTTCGGGAATCGGTGTTGAACAACGAACTGGCGCGGCGACTGCCCGGATCGACCGAGAAAACGCAGCCGTTTTATTATTACATCAGCCATCTCTTTACCCGGATCGCCCCCTGGTCGGCGATCGGCACGCTGGCCGCATTTGTCGCCTATCGCCGCCAGACAAATTGGCCGCGGGTTCGCTTTCTGGTGATTTGGGCGGCGGCGTTTTTCGTGTTCTTCAGCACCATTCCCGCCAAGCGGCACGATCTGTTGCTGCCGGTCTATCCGGTGATGTTCATGTTGGCGGGGTTCGCTCTGGAGCAGATGGCCGAGGCCCTCGCGCAACGGAAAACGGCTTGGTTTCCATTGGCCGCCGGCGCCGTTATGGCGATCGCGGGCGTTGTCGTGGCCGTCCGGGTGTTCTTATCAGCTGCGTTGGTGAGTCCCGTCACGACCGTCCTGGCGGGCCTGCTGACGATTGTCGCGACCCATTTGCGGCGGCCATCGGCGCTGCTGATGATGGCGTTAGCGTTTCTCGGCGCCCACGGCTTGTATTATCACTGGGCGAACGTGGGGCCGCGCGTCGACTATGGGGAATTCGCCGGCTTCATTCGGGACGTCAAATCGCAGACTGACGGGCAACCGATTCTGGTCTATCATTCGCACCCGCTGATTTCCTACGAACTCGACATGCACGAAGAGTTCCCCGACCCCCGCGACCTGCTGGAGCGGCGCCCACAATGGCTGATCGCCCCCGCCCCCGAAGTCCCGATCATCGAAAGCTGGACGCGTTGGAAATTGTCGCCGGTCAGCAGCTTCAGCTTCCACGGCCTGCGCGAGATCGACGCGACGCTATATCGCGTGACACCCACGCCGTTGGTGACGGCTTCCGTTGCTGAAGAAGCGTTGCGTTAGCGACAAATCAACGGCGAAACCCAAACCGACCGCTGGCGGACAAAATCGATTTGCTGCACCAGCATTTTCTGCCGGGAGTTTACTTCGCCAAGCAATCTGTAACCCAGAGCGCAAAAAAATAACCCGGCGAGCAAACAGGCGCTCGCTCCTGCGGTTAGACAGGACTGTTTGCTCAAGCCGAGTCATGGGAATATTACGCACGCCGAATCGGAAAACAATATTTGGTAACAAATATTTTCAAAAATTTTTTTTTTTTTTTTCGTAGATAGACATCGCCTCTTTTCTTCTGCAGCTTCCTGATCAGTCGCCGCCAGCGACGGTGGCGGTGATGATAGAAACAGAGTGCAAATAACCAGACAAGCAGCGTGAACCAGCCGGCGTCGATGTCGACCGTGTCGGAATAACGGCAATGTCCGCCACCGGCAGACTGGACGCGGAGCAGGTGATCCCAGTGGCGGATCAGCGGATCATGTTCACGGGTTTGGATTTCCCGTGCGGCGTCGTCGACCCGCTCGAAGAACAATTCCCGCCGCCCTTGTGGGATGAAACCGAACAGATAGCAGCGGGCGCCGACCGTGGCCCCCTGTCGCCAGATTTCCGGGAAGCTCTCGCCAGGCAGCGGGCGGATGTCGACCAAGGGGCGTGAGACGTCGATCAGCACGGCACTCGTTTTGACAAGCTTCCAAGCAGTTTCCGCGTCGCAGGCCAGCAAGGACTCCACATGCACGCGCATCGTTCATTCCGCGGTGACGATTACGAATGAAGCGGTCACTTCGGCCGGAATTCGCGCCGGAGCGCCGGTTTGAAAATTGATGAAGGCCCAATTGGTCGTTGCTTCGGCTAGCTTGACACCGTCATGCACGCGCGGGATTTCAAATCGCCGCTTCGATTGCACGCGCCGCATATCGGCGACCCACGTACGGACGACGATCTCCTCGCCGGCGTAGGCCGGTTGCAGGTAGTCGATCTCGTGCCGCCGCACGACCCACCCGGTCCCCAATTCCTGATACCGCTCGCCCGTCCACCCTTGAGCGGCGGAATGGGCCACGGCGGCGTTGATCATCCAGTGCAGGTACACGACGTTGTTCGCGTGTCCTAAACCGTCGATTTCCTCGTCGAGCACGGTGTGATGATGTTCATAGACGGCCGGCATGTGCGATCTCCGTATGCTGCGTCGGTCCGATTGCCTTTGACAGGGTTTTCTCTAAGGCTGTAGACTTTAGGCGTTAGCCCATAGGAAGGGCAAGTGACGTTCACGTGGACGCGAGTCTTACCTTACTCACGCCTGTCTCCTCAAGCCTCAAGCCTCTTTTGGAGCCCGCGATGCTGAATCTGTTCCCGGCTGCTGGAAGCGGGCCGCGGATTTCGCGGCGAGACCTGTTGCGGATGGGACCGCTGGCAGCGGCGGGGCTGAGCCTACCAAATCTGCTACGAGCGGAAGTGTCCCAGCACGCCGCTCCCCGTCCGGCAGCGACGGCGAAGAACTGCATCTACATCTTTCTGTGCGGCGGGCCCTCGCAGATCGACTTGTGGGACCCCAAGCCGGATGCACCGGTGGAAGTCCGCGGCGAATACCGGCCGATCGATACGAATGTCCCGGGAATACAAATCGGCGACTTGCTGCCACTCACATCGCGGCGGGCGGACAAGTTTGCCATCATCCTCTCACAATATGCCTATTCGGCGGCGCACAACGTGGCGATTATGGATTCACTGTTGGGGCAGAAAAATCCACGGCCGAATGAGCGATTTCCGACGCGCAGCGACCATCCCGGCTTCGGGGCGATTCTGCACAATCTGTTGGGCGGTTGCGGCGACTTGCCGGCCTGGGTGACGGTCCCGCGGCCGTTCACGACCGGCTCGGAGTTTTACAAAGGGCAAACCGGCGGGTTCTTGGGACCGGCCTTCGATTCGTTTTTGCTCAATAAGCCGAAAAAGGATTCGCTGTCGGACGAGTTATTCCACGTGGATGCGATTCAACCGATCGTTCCGCCCGGACGGATTGCCGGGCGGCAAAAATTGCTGGAACAGATTGATGCCACGGCAGCGTTGCACGAACAATCGACCGAGGGGGCCGATCTCGACAAACATTACCGCAACGCGTTTTCGCTGTTGTCCGACAATGGAGCGAAGCAGGCCTTTGACCTGACTTTGGAATCGGACGCCACACGCGACCGCTACGGCCACAACGAGTACGGCCAAAGTTTTCTAATGGCGCGGCGGCTGGTCGAGGCGGGTGTCCGGATGGTGAATGTGTTTTGGACCTTCTTCGGTCCGGACGGTTGCCAGTTCAATTTGTGGGACAATCACGGGATCGACGGACCGGTCTGCGGCGGGCCGAACCGGGGCAACGCGATGTTGCGGCACGAATACTGTACGCCGTCGTTCGATCGATCGTTTACGGCGCTATTGGACGATCTCTCGGAGCGGGGGCTGTTGGACGAAACCCTGGTCGTCGTCACGGGGGAATTTGGCCGTACGCCGAAGATCAACAAAATGGCGGGCCGCGACCACTGGGCCGGCTGCCAATCAACGATCCTCGCCGGCGGCGGCGTGCGGGGCGGACAGGTCTACGGCAGCACCGACGCGCAGGCCGGTTACGTCGTCGACCACCCGGTCAGCCCGGACGATTTGGGGGCCACGATTCACCACGCCTTCGGACTCTCGCCGGACGATGTGGTCTACAACCAGACAGGCCGCCCGATCCGCATCAGCGAAGGCCGGCCAGTGGTGGAGTTGTTTGGGTGAGCGGGCGGCGTCCGCTTCCCAAACCGACCGCTTGTGGTCGCAATCGGGGTGGTTTCGGAAGTGTTTTTTGAGAAAGCCGCTCGAACATGGATTCCTTTGCGCACAACATTGGCGGCAGAATTGACAATTGGTTGGAATTGACGGCACGATCACTGCGCAAATCATTTCAACACTTCTGGCCGTCAGATGCAGCGGGACGGAATGATCCTTGCGAGCAAAATGTCGCGATCCATCTCGCCCACGTCTTGCTCCGGGAAGAGTTTTCGGTCTTTGCTGAAGTCCGTCATCACGGCTTGGACAATGGCCGAATCGACCTGTTGGCGATCGAACCCGATCGAAATTGGTTCCTGGCCTTTGAATTCAAAAAGGTGTGGTCCGGAACTGTTTCAGCCGTTATCGAGGACCTGGCGAAGCTGAATCAATATCGGCTTCCTGAATTGTGCCCTGCGATGTTCGGCAAGATGCAGTCGGAGTTTTCGGTCACGTGTCAAAGGGGCGTCGGCTTGGCAGCCGGTTTGCTGTGGGTTCCACCGGATCCCGTTCAATCGTCGCTTTTTGAATTCTGGGGTTCCGAAGGGGCGGCAGGTAATATCAAACTCGGCAGTGAACTGACGGGTGCCGCCGATGCACTCAATTCTTATTGGGCGACGCCGCAACGTGCATGGAAAAACGCCGATAGTTCTCGATACTATTTGGTGGCCATCGCCTTCGATATTCCCGCATCGCGATAACATCTCGTATCAGTGTGATTCCACGCTCGGGCGAACTGCCGCCGATTGACTCGATTTCGCGAAATTCGCCGTGAATTTCCCGTGGAACCTGCGTTTGACTTCCTGGTACGCAACGCTCGAATCGCACTAATCGCATTTCTCAAAAGGAAACTAACATGAAACGGCTTACTTGCGGCGCGGCGACAGTAGTTTTTGGCGCCGTGTTGACGGCGAGTTGGATGTTGCTCCCGGCAAGCGCACAGGTCGAGGAACTGAAGGACGACGCTATTGATGGTGGCCAGGCCCAACAGGTTTTTGTTTGTTTTTTTGCCGGTGGAGGCCTTGGAAACGGCCTATTTGTTCAAGG
>CALFYU010000632.1 GCA_937952455.1 uncultured Planctomycetaceae bacterium | reverse complement strand
CGCCATCGGCGTAGCCGATCCGGTCAGCGTACACGTGGAAACGGCCGGGACGAACACCGTCCCCGAAGAAAAAATCGTAGCGGCGGTTCGGGAACTATTCCCGCTGACCCCCAAAGGAATCATCGAATACCTCGACTTGCGGCGGCCGATCTTCCGCAAAACGGCGGCCGGGGGACACTTCGGCCGTGAAGAACCGGAATTCAGCTGGGAAGCCACCAACAAGGCGGCCGACCTGAAAAGTGCCGCCGGTGCATAACAGTCGATAGAAGACCGGTTACCACTACCGAAGGGTGCCACGGGCGGATTGCCCGCCAGTGCCTTCAAGCGGGCCGTGCAACCACAGCGACCATGTTGTGACGACTTCCACATCCACCACGGAGGCCAGGGATGGGCGCGTTTATCGGACAGTTGATCGACGGACGTGAGCGATGGCTGAATGGAAAGTCGGCCGTCGCAGGCACCTTCTGGTGCGGACTGAACCTGATTGCGCTGATCGTCTTCGGTCGCTGGCTCGCCGGCGCGTTTTCCGGCGAACCATCTGCAGGCGTGCTCTGTGCTGCTGCGACGGTGATTGCCGTGTCGGGATTAGGCTCCTATGCCGTGTTCCAGCAACTCGATTTCCGCGGCGAGCATTGGCTGTGGGGCGCCCTCCCGGCGTTTCTGACGCTGTTTCCCTCGATGGTTCTGCTGGTCGTGATCCCCGGTTCGGCCGCCACGGCGTGGTGGTTTGCGGCGACGCTACTCTGTTTGACCGTCGCCGCCGTGTTCACCCTCGAAACGGCGGTGCGACACCGGCAACACCTTGCGCTCGCGATCCAAGAAACGGAGCCCGCGCCGCTGCCAAACGAATCCCCCGGCGACACCGACATCGATGTACAACTGGAACAGCGCCTGGCCGGAACGTTGTCGGCCGTCGGTCTCGATCAGGTCGAGCACCCCTGGCAAGCCCTTGGCGTCACACAGTGGATGACCCGCAGCGACGCCAACGACGGGAGCGTTTCGGTCGAAGGGGTGACCGTCGCCGATTTCGCCGCCGGACAGAATCGCGCCAGCGTGCACGTCACGTTCTGCCCTCCCCTGCCCGATTCGCCGCAGGTTGAATGTGAAGCCGTCGACGGGACCGATGTCCGCATCAAAGTCGCCGCCGTCTTCCCGCACGGAGCACGGATCGATCTGACGCGTCCGGCCCATGACAAACAGCCGATCCAGGTTGCCCTCGGATACTTCGCGCACGTCGAACGAAAAAAAACGGCTGAAGCCGCTGCCTAAGTCGCCGACGGCCTATCATTTCAATCGCCGCGAATCTCCAGCGCCACCGCCTCCCACAATCCGCCCGGTTGTTCGCTATCATCGTGGAACGTCACGTCGACTACCAACAGATTTCGCGGCTGCAACAGCGATTTGATTTCGAATTCAAACGGTCCCGAGCGGCCGCCGGCGGTCCCCAATTACGTTTCATTGAGTGAAACGGTCGCCGTACCGCCAATCTCGGCAAAGATCACAAACACCCGTTCGTGAGGCTCGAGATTTGTGGGGCAATTGAAATGCCGCAGATAGCGCACGCCGCCGCGATAGTCGGCGAAGCACTCCTGCCATGTCGCCGGTAGCTTAATGCGCCCCTCGGCGGCCAATTTCTCCGACGTGTCCAAAAGACGGTACTGCCAAGGCCCCTTCAGGTGCATGCGGTGTGAATGAGACATGAAATCTTGGTGCGATTAACGGCGGGTGGAAATCTCTTCTTGACCCTAGTTTTTCGTTTCGCCTACAGTTCCCGGCGACTCAAGCGGTTTCCCAGACTATAAGACAGCTTCGCCGATGCCTACAACCGAGCCAACCACGAAATATCAATGCCCTGGCGAGCGGGGGTTTATTTCGGAATCGGTGCATCTGGCGCGGTTGTCGGCGTTTTATCCCGCTTGTCGCGAATGCATTCACCGCCACTCTACCGGACAGATCCCGCTCAAGACGGTCGAACACCTCAAAGAGACCGAAAGCCGCATCGAGCGCGACAGCTTGCTGACCGACGAAGGGGTGCGGGGCATTTATCTCAACGAATTGACCCGCGAACGGGCGGCCGCTTATGCCGCGGCGCTGGCCAGCCTGTTGTGGCGCGATACGCCCCTCGCCGCCCGCCGCGACCTGCGCACGCCGATCGGCGCCGCCTCGGTGCGGCTGGGGCCGGGGGTTGTCGTCGGATTCGACGAGCGGCCGAGTTCGCCCGACATTGCCGTGGGAGTCGTCCGCGCCTTGCGAACCATGAGTTGTCGCGTGATCGACGTCGGGCAAGTGACGCGTCCTGGTTTTTCGTTTGCCGTCAGTCACATGCAAGCCGGCGCCGGTATTTACGTCACTGGAGCCGGTTGCGCTCCTGTTTGCAGCGGATTGGATTTCGAACACCGAGGAGCCGTCCCGATCTCTGCCGGTGCCGCGTTGACGGCCATTGAACAGTTGGCCCAGCGCCCCAACCCGCGGCCGAGTCGTCAGGCGGGACAACTGCGCGCCTTTCACGCGGCGATTCCCTATGAAGCCTCGCTGTGGAAACACTTCCACGCCCTGCGTCCACTCAAAGTCGTCTGCGGCTGTTCGAGCGAATTGGTGAGTGATCTGCTGTCGCGCATTTTCGAGAAGTTGCCCGGTGAGATCTTCCTCACCAAGCTCCCGGTGCGACAGCGCAATCTCCCCCGCGCGGCCGATGCCGACGTCGCCATTCTGGCCGACGAGGTCCGCTTACACCGCGGGCATCTCGGCCTGCTCATCGACGATGACTGCCAAACCTGCTATGCCTTGGACGAACGGGGAGAACTTATTGACCCGCTCACGGTCACTCGGCTGTTGCTGCGTTTTGCGCAGCTGCAACATCCCAGCGAACCGGTGGCGGTCGCATCAACGATGGCCGAGACATTCCCCGAGGCAATCGACGGCGGCGCAACCGCCGAGTCGATGTCGCGCAGCATGACCGCTGAGAACGCCACCTTCGGAGGCGGGGAATCGGGCCGCTACTGGTTCCGCGAATCCGTGCCGGTCTGCGACGCGATCTTGACGCTCGCCCGCTTGCTGCAACTCCTCAGCCGCAGCGACGCCGACTTCTCACTCGTCGTGGAAACGGCCGAGCGCAACGCGATCGAAGTCAAAGCCGTTTAGTCCCACCGGTCCGAACAGCACGGTGCCACACTCGCCGCTACGAATCGTCTTGCAGTCGTTCCACCACTGCTGCCACCGCGCTCGCAAATTCCTCGGTTGTCGCCGTACCGCCCAAATCGCCGGTGACCGTTTCGCCCTCCTCCAGCACGGTATGCACCGCTTCTTCGACGTCGGCGGCGGCTTCAGGTTGGCGGAGGTGACGCAGCATCAGTGCCGCACTCAAGATCAAGGCCGTCGGATTGGCGATGCCCTTTCCGGCAATATCCGGAGCTGAACCATGCACCGCTTCGAAGACCGCGCAGCCGTGGCCGATGTTGGCGCTGGGGGCGACACCCAATCCGCCCACCAGACCGCTGGTCAGGTCCGAAATGATATCGCCGAACAAGTTCTCCATCACCAGCACGTCGAAACTTTCGGGCCGCATCACCAGCCGCATCGCCGTGGCATCGACGATGTACTCCTCCATTTCGATTTCGTGGTAGTCCTTCGCCACCAGCCGCGCCACGTCCAGAAACAGGCCGTCACTCAACTTGAGAATGTTCGCCTTGTGCACGACCGTGACCTTCTTGCGGCCGTATTTGCGAGCGGTCTCGAAAGCAAACCGCACGATCCGTTCCGAAGCTTCGAAAGTGATCACCCGTAAGCTTTCGATCACACCGGGAATCACTTCGTGCTCCAATCCGCTGTACAGTCCCTCCGTGTTTTCGCGAATGACGATCAAATCGACGTTGTCAAACCGGGATTCGATCCCCGGCCGCGTTTTCGCCGGCCGATAGTTGGCATACAGCCGCAGTTCTTTGCGGAGTTTGACGTTTACCGACGTGAAGCCCTTCCCCACCGGTGTGGTGATCGGGCCTTTCAGCGCGACGCCGTTGCGGCGGATCGATTCAATCGCCGCGTCCGGCAGCGGCGTCCCGTGTTTCTCGATGACGTCCCCGCCCGCTTCCTGCACATCCCAATCGATGGTAATGCCGGTCGCCTCAACGACCTTACAGGCGGCAGCCGTCACCTCCGGACCGATGCCGTCGCCGGGAATGAGCGTCACCGTATAACTCATCGATAGTGGCCTTCCTGTCGAAGGATGATCGCCATGTGATGCGCCGTTCACGCACGTATCTTGTTGTGCGCGGGCTTCCCGACCCCGCACGGTTCGGAAGAAGACTGTAGGCTTTAGACCTTAGACTGTACGGTTGGCCCGCCCAAGTCGTTCGACGATCGTGTGCCCACCTCTGGCCACTGACCACCGGCCACTCACCATTCCTTTTCTGCCTACTGCCCTCTGCCTACCGCCTACTATTCGCCGCAGGCGACATTGTAGCGCCGCATGCCGTGCGCGTCGACAGGCCGGTCGAAGTTTCCGTCGCGGATTGTGCACGCCTTAGGGTGCACGTATAATCGACT
>CALFYU010000631.1 GCA_937952455.1 uncultured Planctomycetaceae bacterium | reverse complement strand
CGTTGACCGCCCTCACCCACCACTGGCAAGCGAATCCCCACGGAGGCACCCAATGACGACCAATAAGCCAAGATGGTGGCAGAGTTGGATTGTATACGCAGTCATTGGGCTGCTGGTGACGGCCGGGCCGTATTTTGGCGGGTACTTCTGGCTGAGCGACTTCCGTACGTCTACGCCAGATATGGCCTTCAGCGTCCGTACTTTCCGTTACGACACGCTACGTACGCTATACGGCCCGATGGGATGGGCAGAGGCTCACGTACGGGGCGAGTGGGTCATTCTCTCGTCGCCAGATAATTCGGAAATATACGTGTCCGACTGGTGGAAAGACATTTCAAATTAGGAAACGACCCGATTGCCGGTTTCGCCAAGAAATATCGCCTGTTAGTTTGAAGACGGATTGTGCTCCCCCACCCTTAACATGGGCCGTGCTCATCCGCGGTTGAGACGAAGGCCCGCTTGAGTTTGCGGCCTCGAAACCTGCCCCTTTCGAGCGTCTGCGAACTCGCGGGCCGTTTTTGTGGCGTTGCTGTTGTCGAAACAACTAACATTGTTCCAAGTTCAATCCATCCAATTCAACTCTGTTGCAAGCAATGGGAATCGACAGGCCATTTGAGGTGTCGGTTACATTTGCCGATCAAGTTGTTTGCCCGCTGAGTCGATGGCCTGGTTATCTCCAGGACGAACGCCCATCGATTCGCGGGCCTTTCTTGCTCTTACAAGACCGTCGGCATGAATGCGCCGGCGGATTTTTGTGTGCTGCCAGTCGTATTTCGCTCCTGATTCCGGCGAGCTCGTGCCGTGCTCCAGATAGATTTCGGCGTCAACGGCCTCTTCGCCGTCACGAATTTCCAGAGCGTTTGGACCCGCATGCAAAACAGCAACGAATTCTCAATTTCGCATCAACGCCATCGACGATTCGCTAGGGTTGCCAAATCGAGGCGGCGATGTGCTGTTGCGGGTTCTCCGCTGTCGCCCAGTAGTAAATCGCGACTAATTTGCCGTCTGTTCGTTGGACTAATCTTGGATAACCGATATCCGCGTTTATTCCACTTTTGGAATCGGGGTCGTTCGCCATCGCTTGAAAATCATCGCGGATGATGAACTCCGGTCCCCAGGTCGTTCCCTGGTCGTCGCTGTACCTTCCGCGGATTTCACCGGCATGGCGGTCCCCATATACACAGCAAAGCCGTCCATCCGTTAGTTTCAGCAATGCAGGAGGATTGGAGTGCACCTGCATGACCTTCACGGTACTCATCGGTTGCCAGGTCTGGCACCTGTCGCGGGATTGATAGACCTCAATCTCATCTCGTTTTTCGTCGCCACGGTAGATTTTACGATAGGCCAAAACGAAATCATTCTCAGACAGCTGCACGGTTTGGCTCATAATCGCGCTCGCTTCGTCCGACTGAGGTGTCACCCAAGTGACGAAGTGAAATGTTTTTCCGCCATCGGTCGTCTCTATGCAGGCGATTCTCTTGAGTCTTTCATCGTCGTCGTGCGCCGATACGAAAATGAAGCAATGGTTAGGGCCTTGAACCAGATAATCGGTGCGTGGAGAGAGCAGCTTGCTTTTCATCTCAGGATGATTCATCAGCCCTGTGAGCGCAAATGGACCGCTCCAATCAGCGCCGCGGTTTTTAGAGTAAAAGAATCCGCCCGAGGGATCATGATTACCATGGTACCCATGCGCGAATATCCGCAGCGCAAATCCGGGATGTGAAAAATCCAGTGGTTCTTTGAGTTCTGTTTTACCGCCGCCGAGATACTGCGGGTGATCGTCATCGAGGAAGCCCTGCGGATCAAACATCTTCCAAGTGAGTCCGCCATCTTCGCTGCGCGCCAACAGGCTATCCTGGCGGCCGGCAATGTTGTGGCCGCGCTTGATTTCGAAGTCACCTTGCGTGAAGCCGACCAGAATTTCATCGCCCCATTGCCACACGCCATTGTTTGCAGGCCAACCGTGAAACCGTCCCTCTTCAATTGCGACAATTGTGTGTTTGACGGCGAGGGACTCTTCTTCGCCAAGAGCGATACTGGAATACGTGAGATGCACGGCAAGACATGCAAGAAGGTATGTTAATCTTGTCACAATCACGGTTCCTAAAAGTGTTGATTTCGTTCGTTTCTCCAACCAGCATTCGCCGAGAGGCCTCCCGCAGACTCGCCCCATGACGATTCTAGCGTCCGCCACGCTGCCGCCATAGCGCACAGGCCAAGAGCGGACGACAACACCGCTTGGGGTTTGGTGACCCACGTGCTCGTCGTGACCCTCATTGTCGGACTATTCGTGCCGTACGCGAAACGGAAGCAAGCCGAGAAGGAAGCACAAGAATGGGCCGCTCATGAAGCCAAGATCAGGCGCGAGCGGGAGCGTGGGTTGGAATTGCTCCAACAAATGTCAACGAAAATGCGTCAACAGCTGGACCGTCAGTTGCGCAATACCATGAGAAAAATGGACCACGAAGAGGCCAACTCACAAACACCGCAAGCAGGTCAATGATTGACTCCGCGAAATCCGGCAAGGTGGATGTCGCCCAAGCCCTGAGGTAGAAGCCTTTTTCGCAGCGGATACGCGATCAACGGGTTGAAATGCCCCGACGTCAAAAGGACCATATCCAATCGTTTTGAATATCGTCGCCCAAAAGTTGGCGTTTGTTTTGGCGAAAGCGACGCGCACGCCTGGGTGATGCCGGCGAAATCTTTGTTCACACGGTTATTCAATGTGCAATTCAGCGGTTTTCGAAGCAGAATTCGAGTATCATCGCGATGACCATTCCGGACGAGGAGACGGACGATGGCCGAGAACGACTCGCCCCCGCAGGAAATTCCAGCAGGCGGCCTTCTGGGATTGCTGCACCTTTGGTTCGGATTCCGACAAGAAGTCGGTCGCGGTGCGTATGCGCTTACCGGCTTTGGTCTGGCCGCGCTAAAGTACGGAGTTGAGGCGGCTGTGCTGCGGTCCATCAATCGGGTGGTGTTCACGCCGTTGGATTATTTGAATCCGGTCTTATCGGCCCGCGAAGAACTGATTCAAGGCACGCCGGAATGGCTCGGCTGGGCTTGGTTTTTCTGGACGCTGCCGTTTCTGTGGATCGCTGTCACGATGAGTGTCCGCCGCGCGGCAGATGCAGGGCGGTCGCCCTGGGTAGGATTGCTGGTTCTGGTCCCGCTGATCAATCTCATCACGATGGTGATTTTGGCGTTACTGCCACACTCTCCCGATGCACGCTGGATCGAGCGCCGCGAAGCGGCGTCCGCATTGCACTTCACGCGCAGCGTGATCATGGGAGTCGGTGTCGGGCTGCTGATTGCCCTGGCGATGGTGGGAGTCAGCGTCTACGCATTCGATAGCTATGGAGCGTCTCTGTTCCTCGGCACGCCTGTCTTGATGGGGGTGGTCGCGAGCGTGACATTTAACCTTGCGGCGCCGCGGTCCACCTCATCCAGCAGCTTGATGGGCATGTTGCCCGTCATGCTGGCCGGCGGGGTCTTGCTGTTGTTCGCCCTTGAGGGAATTATCTGCATCGCGATGGCTGCGCCGATCGTCGTTCCGCTAGGCGGTTTGGGCGGTGTTATCGGAAAGGCGATTGCAGAAACGTCCTTGAGCCCCACACGGGGGATGACCGCCGCAATCCTGTTTCTGCCGATTTGGGCGGGCCTAGAGTCGATCGTCCCTCACAGTCGCGAACACGTCGTTGTTTCCCAGATCGAAATTGATGCCTCCGCCGAAAATGTGTGGAAGCATGTCGTCGATTTTCCCGAATTACCGGAACCGGACGAATGGTACTACCGCCTCGGCATCGCCTGTCCGATTCGAGCGACGATCGACGGCCAGGGCGTGGGTGCCGTGCGGAATTGTGTTTTTACGACCGGCGTCTTCGTGGAGCCGATCACCGCGTGGGAAGAGCCGCATCGACTGGCGTTCGACGTGACGGACCAGCCGGCGCCGATGTTCGAATTGACTCCGTACCGGCACGTTCATCCGCCTCACCTGGATGGCACATTGCGCAGCAACCGCGGCGAATTCCGTCTCGTGGCGCTGCCCGACGGCCGCACGCGAATGGAGGGCCGCACGTGGTACGAATTCGACATGTTTCCGCAGCCCTATTGGACGCTCTGGTCGGACCTGATGATCCGTCGCATTCACGACCGCGTGCTTACGCATATCAAGGTTTTGGCCGAAGCGGATGGCTAGCGGCGTCTGTTCGCGTAGTGATTTCGCAACTGCTGGATTATTGGATGGTTCTTTTCTGAGGGAGTGATCGCGGCCGCGGAACGGTACTTGACACGGAGCGAAGCTCAGCCCCCCACCCTCATTCAGGGATGAATACATGGGTGTCGTCACGATCGCCCAGCAATCGTTTGAGCGTGGACATCTCGATCGCGCCATTTTGATCGATTAATATTTCTCCCCCTGTTTGGGAGGGCGCGGCTGACTCCCAACGCGAGAGAACGTCGGATACAACGCGCGAACGTTCCACCGTCGCGTCCACCGCATCGTACTCGAAATCGGTAAAGCCCGGCAGAGACTTCAATGCGGTGTTAGCCACCAGACGCACCGCAGCGTAAGGATCCCGAAGAAGTTGGCCAAGGAAGGGTGCCTGCCAAGAGTCGCCCGAGGCTTCGTGGGCCGGTCCCCAGCCCGTGTCCCACGCGGCGCTTACGCCCTTCATGGCCTCCCCCTTGAGCATCCAGAGCACACTGGCTGTCACCGTTCGATCATCGTCGCTGAGGTCGGCTGCCGGCGTTCCATACCAGTCCGTCAGGTGTTGTGCGGTCCAGTCGAGCGTCTCATCGAGATGGCATAAATTGCATGCGTTGGGCCGGCTGCCGCGCAGGTCTGTCGAAAACACGACCGGGCTATCGACGCGGTGGCTTCGAATCCCCTTTAACAGCGCGAACGATGAGTGCGGCATGTGACAGTTGAAGCACAGGCTTCCCGATGATCCCGGAGGGTGGTGGGTATGGGATTCAATTTGGTCCGTGAATTGAGCCTCATCGTGACACTGCGTGCACGCGCGGTTGCTGTCCATTTCTTCCGCCAGTTGATACTGGGGGTCGCTGTAGTCATGCATGGAGTGGCACGACAAGCACGACAGTTGCGATTCGCCCAATCCTCTGAGAAAACATGGCGAGTCGGCCAGTCCGTTGAATTCATCACCTCCCACCCGACAGGCTCCGTCGTTCCAAAACTCATCCTTCGGATTGCCGGCGACCTGATCTTCGGATTGAAGGACGTGTCTCAGCTCCTCCAGGTCGTCCCCTGCACGGAATGGCAACCCCGCTTCAAGGAACGATTTCATCTTCGTGTCCGGTACATCTTGGCAGTGACACTGACCACACACATAACTTGCTTGCTTGGCCGGCAGTTCGGCTGGATTGATGATTGGATCCGCGTCCGGGTCGACCGGTTGACCGGATTGCAGCGCGGCGTTTTGCAGCGAGACATGTTTCTCTGCCGGGCCATGACACGCCTCACATGAAATACCAAGCTCGGCCACTTTGGTTTCGAAGAACGGCCAGTTTTCTGAAAATCCGGGAACGCCTCCGACTGCATGGCACCTGATGCAGAACAAATGCCAATGCACAAACGTCCGTCCGGGATCCGGCCGCAGGAAGGAATCCTCGGCAGGAATCCACTGCTCGTCGGCAATAGAATAAAACCATGGGAACTGAACTAACAAACCTCGGGGCTGTCCGGCGACCCAATAGGTTTGAAAGTTGTGCGAACCGGTCGTCAAGACGATTTGCCGTTCGACGATCGGCGGATCCGTGACTGCCAGCAGGTTCACGCCGCGACGGTACTGTGCATACTCCCAGTCCGGATCGGCCATGCGTACCCAGAATTCGTCGCCACGACGTGATAGTTCCCAGGTCCGTCCCCGCCCCGAGAGGATTACGTCATCAAACGAGGGAACGACCGATTCCGGGGACGCGGTCTGCGTCATCGTCCGGTGATAAGAATCATGCCAACTCGCGTGGTTCCCCGCATGGCAGTCTCGACACGCATCAGATCCCACGAATCCCCGATCGGCGCGCACATCGGGAACCCAGTCCGTGTAACCGGCCTTTGCCACGCGGTCCTCGGTGTCTTGCGGGGGGCCACTATCGTCACTAGTGCGAAAGACGAAAAGAACGACGGCTCCGCCAAGTGCGAGAACCACAACCGCGACAATTCGTCGAACTGAGTGGTTGGCCTGCATCACTGTTGATCACCTTTTGGGCAAACGGTGATTCAACCGAAGAAGGCGACCGCAGACAACTTCAGCGAACGGAATTCCAAGTCTTTACCATTGGTACCGAGTTTGACTCGCAACCAATAGCGATAAATGAATCCTACTCGTGGATTCTTGGCTTTTCCATCCTTTTTCGGCACAGGATGCATTTGTTGCGCTGCCAGCCAGCAGTATGACAGCATTGTTAGACAAATGTGCCACACGGGAGTGCGACCTCGCGAGCGTCCGAGACGGCGTCGCCCCATGCACCGCTGCGTGCCAGCTCATTGCTGCCGGCCGCCGCCATCGCCACATTCCCCGCCTGAATCTGCTCGCACAAACCCGACCAGCGGTCGATGAAAAATACTAAATCCGGATCAACCGCTGCGGAGACTTCAAAATCTGCTGTTTTTCCGCTACTTTCAGCGTTTTCGAGCGAACTCACAATCTGTTGTTGGCGGATTCGAGTCTCTCGGGCCCTATTTTTATCCGGCGTCGCATCAGGTTGCATGGCATCACCTAAATCCGCGGGGTTGTTGGATCTCGGTGGCGGTTCGTTTATGGGTGTGATGTTCGGATTGTTAGATTGTCTGGCACCAAGGATCAGGCGCACGAATGACTGAGATATCTTTCGTCACGATCCTCTGGACGGGCCTGCTGTTTCTCATTCATGTGGGAGTTGCCGCACGCGCGATATTGCGGCCGCATCGGGATCCGGCATCGCGGGTGGCTTGGATTGTGGTGATTTTCGTCCTGCCGGTGGTGGGGATCATCGCTTATCTCCTGTTGGGCGAAACGAATATCGGTCGCCGCCGCGTGGCGCGAATGCGCGATGTGTTGGCGCGCATGCCGGATATGGCGACTAGCGAGGGCGAAAGCCGCAACCCGGAGATTCCCGAACGCTATGCGCACCTGTTCCGCATCGGATCGACCGTAAATGGATTTGAGGCGGTGGGGGGCAACCGCGGCCGGTTGATGTTGGATTCCAACGCCACAATCGACTCCATGGTGGCGGACATCGATGCGGCCACGGATCACGTGCATCTAATTTTTTACATCTGGCTCGCGGACAACAATGGCCTCAAAGTCGTCGAGGCACTCAAGCGTGCCGCCGCCCGGGGCGTGACCTGCCGGGCCATGGCCGATGCGCTGGGCTCACGAATCATGATCGATTCGGAACATTGGAAGGGGATGCGGGATGCGGGGGTGCAGTTGGCGGTTGCACTGCCGATCGGAAATCCTCTGTTGCGTCCGCTCAAAGGGCGGATCGACCTCCGCAATCACCGCAAGATCTTAGTGATCGATAACCGGGTTACGTATTGCGGCAGCCAAAACTGCGCCGACCCGGAATTCCGCGTCAAAGCAAAGTACGCGCCGTGGGTCGATGCCATGATTCGTTTCGAGGGTCCAATCGTCGGTCAAAACCAATTCCTGTTCGCCAGCGATTGGATGGCTCATGTCAACGAGGACCTCAACGGCGTTCTGCAGCAGCCGATTCCGCCGCTGGAACAGGGATTGGTCGCGCAGGTGATCGGCACAGGGCCGACCGTGCGGTATGAAGCGATGCCCGAGGTGTTTGAGACGCTGATGTACGCGGCGCGGCGCGAATTGGTGATCTCAACCCCCTACTACGTGCCCGATGAAGCAATGCAAGCGGCGCTCTGTGCGAGCGCCCGGCGCGGAGTGGAGACCACTATCATCTTCCCCGCACGGAATGACTCCTTCATCGTGGGCGCGGCCAGTCGCAGTTATTACGCCGATCTG
>CALFYU010000630.1 GCA_937952455.1 uncultured Planctomycetaceae bacterium | reverse complement strand
ACCCTGCTCTCCCTCTGGGAGACCGCCCGAACCAACCCCCCCCGCTCCCGCTGCGACCTGGCCGGGGTGACGGCTCGTCGCGGAGGTCGTCATTTCATTATCAACGGGCTGCCGTTGACGGTCAATCCCGTCGATGCTTGGCCACTGAGACGGCGGATAAATTGGCGCGATGCCGTGATTTACTCAATTGCGGTTTATCGAATTCCAGCGTCACCAACGTAAAGGGTTGTAGGGATTAGGAGGAAATACCGCCTAAGGATTTCGCCCGGCGCCGAAACCCGCCAAGAATCTCCCTGTCGCCGTCGTCAAGTTTTGGGACACTGAAATACATTTGACTCCAATATTTGCAGGCGAGCGGCGAGTGTCAGCTCGCCGGTAACGTGGCAAACATTAGCCTACCGATTCCGTGATAATTGTCCGAGCAATTCTATGGTCTTCTTGATTATCGCCTGCGCGGCGTCGGGATTTGTGATCTCCGCGGTTGCGACGGCTCTCGTCCGATCCCTGGCGCCCAAATGGGGGCTGATCGATCGGCCGGCGGCGCGGAAGGTTCATGAAACCCCGACCGCTTTGGGCGGAGGCATCGGCATCTGGCTGGGAACGGTGCTCCCATTGGCCGGCGCACAGTTGTTTGTCTCGTCGTCGACTGTCACTCAACTGCTGCCAGAGGAATTAGCCGCGCACGTGGCGGGCGTCGGTGCCCGCAGCGGGCAACTCTGGGCCATCATCGCCTGGGGGACGTTATTGGCGGCGATGGGCCTGGTCGACGATTTGAAAAACCTCCCCTGGGCCCCACGGCTGGCCGTGCAACTCATCGCGGCCGTCGGGTTGGTGGCCATGGGGGTACGGGCCACGCTGTTTGCCGATGACGCCTGGATCGGGGCAGCGGTCACCGTTTTGTGGATCATGGTGCTAACCAATTCGTTCAATTTTCTGGACAATCTGGACGGTCTCGCCTCCGACATCGGGCTGCTCACGTCGCTGCTCTCCGCCTCACCCCGGACCACTTGCCCACCCGAGCCCCGCTGGTTTGTTGCTGCGTTTCTGCTAATACTGGCCGGTTCGCTCGGCGGGTTTTTGTGTCATAATTTTCCGCCGGCACGCATTTTTATGGGCGACGCGGGAAGCTACTTCGTCGGCCTGTCCATCGCCTGCATGACCGTCGTCGGCACATTTTACGAATACGAGAAAACGCCGCGGTACGTCATGCTTGCTCCGCTGTGCGTTCTGGCGATTCCGCTGTACGACTTCTGTTCGGTGATGATTATCCGTCTCTCCGAAGGCCGCAGTCCGTTTCACGCCGACAAGTGCCATTTCTCGCACCGGCTGGTGGAATTGGGACTGAGCCGCCGCGACGCTGTGCTGACAATACATCTGGCGACGTTGACGACCGGGTTGGGGGGCCTGCTACTCTATCAGGTCTCCAGTTGGGCCGGCGCATTGATTGTGATGGCCCTGATCGTCTGCGTGTTGGCCGTGATTGCCATCCTCGAAACGGCCGCCCGCCGTCATCAGAGAAATCATTGACGTCCTCGCCGAATTGGAATTGACGTTCGCGGTTGAGAAGGGTGGCTACCCCTGGTGGACCTCGCATGACCAAATCCGGGAAGAAGACCCCCGTCGAAAGGCATTCGTCGCCCGACAATGCGCGGCCGCTGCTGGACACGCTGCTGCTCGCCGCCGTTTCGCTGCTGTTGGTATGGCGATTGTTGTCACCGACCGAAGGCGCATCGCTGGGATACGGTCTATGGACCGCACAGCTCAGCTACGCCGCGCTGGTCTTATGGTCCGTCGGATTGTGGCGGCGGAAGACGTCGCAGTTTCAGTTCCACAGAATCGACGTCGCCGTTGCGTTTTTTATTGCCGGGCACTTGATATCCGGATGCCTGGCGTTGACCGGCGACGCCGATCAGCGCGCTACAATCAACATGCTCGCCGAATGGGGCGGTCTGGGGGCCACCTACTTTCTCATGCGGCAAACGCTGACCACCTGGGACATCCGCCGGCAAATCGTTGTCATCATGCTGGCTACCACGACCGCTTTGGCCGGTCTCGGATTGTGGCAACACTACGTTTGGTATCCGCAAACGGCAGCGGAATACAAGAAAATCCGAGAAGAGTTGGACCAACTGCAACAATTGCCGGCGACCGGATCCAACTTGGCCGCTGCCGAACGGCTCGAACGCCGATTGCTTGATTTGGGCGTACCGCAGACATCCTTGGAGGGGCGGGGACGGCTGGGCTACGAAGCGCGGTTGTTGTCCAGCACCGAACCGTTGGGGCAATTTGCGCTGGCCAACACGCTGGCCGGGCTATTAACCGTCTGGTTGATCGTTCTTGCGGGCGCGATGGCGCAGCAACTCTTGAGTGCTTCGCAGCAATCGACGTCTGCGGCCGGTTGGATATGCGGGATTATCATCGCAATATTAATTGCCTGGTGTCTGTTGCTTACCAAAAGCCGCACGGCATATGTCGGCACCATAGCCGGCGGACTGGCGATCATTCTTTCCATGATCGCTAGGCGATCCGCACTCCCGCGCTACACGTGGCGTGTGGCGGCGGCAGTCGTGGTCGTGGTGGCGGGACTGGTCACGGCGATGGCGGGCAGCGGGGGATTAGACCGCTGGGTCGTGGACGAAGCAGAAAAGTCGCTGCGGTATCGGCTGGAATACTGGGCCGGCACCTGGGACGTGATTCGCACGCATCCGGTGTTTGGTATCGGACCGGGGAATTTTCGTAATCATTACTTGGAATTCAAACGTCCGAAATCGAGCGAAGAGATCTCCGACCCCCACAACGCCTTTTTAGACACATGGGTCAACGGCGGCTTGCTTGCCGTCGCTGGGATGGCGGCACTGGCCGTCTTATGCGTCATCGCCGCCAGACGCACAAAGCCGGCCCCCACGATTCAACAACCCGGCCGAATTGCCCATGAGCGTCGCCCGGCCGGGCAAATCCTGATCCCAATTCCGCAAGCGAGTACCTGTGGCGCGTTCATCGCGTTTTGCGTGGTCGGTTTGAGCGATGCCTCACCCGTGGTCTGGGCTTTGCTGGTCAGCTGGTGTGCGACGGTGCCATTGGCTTCCCGCGCAGTCGGCCAAGAGGTGATGCGGCCGGTGGTGTTTCTGGCCGCACTGCTGGCGCTATTGGTACACCTGCTGGGGGCAGGGGGGATTGGCATGCCGGCAATTTGTCAGACGATGCTGCTCCTGGTGACGATGATTGTCCCGGTCGCGGAGGTCGATTCGTCCGACGATCGATCGCCGAAAATCGCGGGAATGGTCGCCACGTTCTTCGCATTGGGCTTGTGCATCGCCTGTTGGCAGTTCGCCACGGGACCGGTCTCCCGCCGCGAGGCTGCGATCGCCGAAGGAGACTATCAACTTTGGCAGCGGGGAAATCCGGCGCGGGCCCGGGATGCATATCTAGCGGCCGCCGCCGCCGACCCCTATGCGGGCGAATCGTGGCGAAAATTGGCGGAAGTGGAGTTCGGACGCTGGTGGTCCAGTCCCCGCGATGAGCCGGGATTGTTGCGAAAAGCTACGGAAATGTTGCGGAAATCGCTGGAGAAAAACCCACGGTCGTGGACCGATTTTCGTAGATTAGGCGAGTATTTGCTCAAGGCCCATAGACGGTCCCCCGCGCCCGAGTTGATCGACGAGGCGGTGGTGGCTTTTTCGCGCGCCGTGGAACTCTATCCCAACTCAGCCGACCTTCGGGCTCGTTATGCAGAAGCCTTGTCCACAGCGGGAAGGCCCGACGCCGCCCGGCGCGAAGCCGCACTGGCATTGCAGTTGAATGAAACAACGCAACGGGCCGGGCATGTCGATCGCGTATTACCCGAAGAAACTCTGGAATCGTTGAAAATGCTAACCGATCCCGCCGACGCTTCGCCGCCTCGCCGTGAAGCCGATTGACCCGGTCGGGTATCAAATTACAATGAGGTTGTCACCTGAATTATATCGATGAATCCATCTACTTTCGTTCCCGCATGAGACTGATTCCATGAAGGTCAAAAGCGTTGTCATCGCGACTTTATTGGCAGGGTGCGCGATTGGTGCCGCCCTCGGATTGGGCAATGTTGGAAGCTGGGCCACCACCAGCCAAACCGAACCAACGACGGAAGCGCCGGATACCGACCCGTTCCTGGAACCGGGCAATCCCCCCGCTAAGGCAGTCGTCGACGAGAGGGTGCACGACTTCGACGTCATGGAACGGGGCGCATCCGGGGAGCACGTCTTCTCGCTGCGCAATGAGGGCGAAGGGGTCCTGCGAATTAAGAAAGGCAAAGCCACCTGCACTTGTACGAAGTTTGTGCTCGGAGACGACGCGGAAGAAACTAAGTTCGAACTGCAGCCGGGCGAATCCATCGACGTCACGGTGGCCTGGAAAATCAAAGACTCCACCGAGGAAACGAACTTCAAGACCCTCGCCCCGGTGCACACCAATGACCCGGACAACAAATACATCCCCTTCGGCATCATCGGTAAGGTGGCCTTTACGATGTTCGTCTCGCCGGCGCGGACCTTTCTGGCCACTGATGTCGTCGGCGACAAACCGGTCACCGTGTCCGGCATTGTCGGCTCGCGGCTGCTGGACGACCTCGAACTCGTTTCGGTCGAGACCGACTCGAAATTCTTACAGATTGAACACACCAAGCTCGAGTTCACCGACGGGACGGCCGAGGGCGTTCCCGGAAAATGCGGGTACCGCTTTGATGTGACGGTCGATCCGGGGATTCCCATCGGAAAATTTGACGAGCCGTTCCGGGTCAAATTCCGGGCACCCAACGGCAAAGAGTACGAGGAAGAATTACGCGTCGCCACCACGCGTTCGGGCCCCATGAAAATCGTCGGCAAGGATTTCGACGTACGCACGATGACGCTGAATATGAGGGATTTCGACGTCGCGAAGGGCAAGACCACCAAACTGACACTGCCCGTCACTGACCCGTACGAATCCGAGTCCTATGAGTTCAACGTCGCCAAGGCCACGAAGGACAACGTCCAGTTGCACATCGAACGCGACGAGAAATTCAAGGGGAACGACCTCCAGAAATACAGCGTGATATTCGAGATCCCGCCCGGTACCGCGGAAACACGGGAGAACGAAGGGCGTGCGGAATTCGTCGTTGACACGAACCATCCGGACATCAAGTCCATCCGGTTTCGGGCACGATATCAAGCCTACTGAACCGGCTCGCCCGGCGGTCCCGCCGAGGCGGGCTTAACCCCGCCGGAAACCGCCCTTGGCTTTTTTGTGTGCTTGCGATAGAACCTGTCCGGCTTGAAGCCGTGACGCTGAAGGAATCCAATGGAGGGTGAGGGATGAAATTAACGCGTTGGACGGCCGTGCCGTTAGTTTTTGTCGCCAGCGCGGCGTGTGCATTTCTCCTTTCCTCCTGCGGTTCCGACGAAGACCCGCCCGCAGGCGCCAAGACCGCCGTCAAAAACAAAGGTGGCGAACCCGACTACCCGCCCCCCAAACCGCTGTGCGAGGGTTGGGAAAAGCCGGCCCTCGTATTGTGTGTGACGGGCGAAACCCACGGATACCTGGAGCCGTGCGGTTGCTCCGAAACGCAGTCCGGCGGCATCTCACGGCGAGCGGACTTGTTGCGGCAGCTCGACGAAAAAGGTTGGGACCGCACCGAACTCGATCTGGGCGATTCCCTGAAGCGGACTCGCCGGCAAAGTGAGATCAAGTTCGAAGCACTGCTCGACGCGATGAAAAAAATGAACTACGCCGCAATGGGCCTGGGTACCAAAGAGCTCCGTCTCGATCCGGGATACCTGCTCTCCCTGGATACGGACGATCAAATTCCGCTGCTATGCGCCAACGCGGTCCTCTTCGGGTCCGAGGAACTGCCCATGCCCAAGCGGCATGAAATTGTTGAAGTCGCCGGCAAGGCCGTCGGCGTCGTCTCGATCTTCGGCGATTCCTATCGTCACGAAGTCATGCCGCCGGGCGCCAAGGATAACGGTCAGGTTCCCGACATGGACATTCGCAGCGCCAAAGAGGCCGTCGCGGAGCAATTGGCCGCACTGACCAGCGAGAATAACGAAAAACGCCCCGACCTGCTTGTGCTCTTGTCCCACGCCGAGTTGGACGAATCGCGGGCCTTGGCCAAGGCCTTTCCCGATTTCGACCTCGTCGTCTCCGCCGGCGGCCATGAAGATCCCGACAACAAAGCCGAGGAAATCGGCGACTCTAAGACGATGTTCATCACCGTTGGTCATAAGGGCAAGCACGTCGGCGTCGTCGGCTATTACCCGGACGCCGAGAAAAAGCTGCGGTTCGAGTTGGTCGAACTCGACAACCGCCGCTTCAAAGACACGCCGGAAATGCAGGAAATCATGCGGCGTTATCAGGAACGCCTTCGCGACGAACAGATCGTGCAAAATATGAAACCTGTTCCCCACGAATCCGGCGCGCAGTTCGTCGGCGCAGAGACCTGCGGCAAATGCCACACCAAGGCCTTCGGAAAATGGAAAACGACCGGCCACGCGCGGGCCTACGACGTCCTCAGCGAGGGGCGCGAAGGACAGGAGCAGGGGTGGGTTTCCCGCGTGCACGATCCGGAGTGTCTGGCCTGCCACGTCACCGGCTGGAATCCACAGCAAATCTTTCCCTACGAGAGCGGATTCGTCGATTCCGACACGACGCCCCACCTAAAAGGGCAACAATGCGAAAACTGCCACGGCCCCGGCAGCATTCACACCGACCTCGAAAATCAACGCGTCGCCGGCAGCCTGCCCCCGCAGGACGATGAATTGATCTCTTGGCGCAAGAGAATGCACCTTGATCAGGCGATCGCCGAGAAACAACTCTGCACCAAATGCCACGACCTCGACAACAGCCCCAAATTCGAATTCGCCGAATACTGGAAAAAAGTCGCCCATCCCGGCCGCGACTGAGTTCATCGAGCTGCACGGCGTCAGTGTTATTTCGACACAGATTGAACACGGATCAAACACAGATCTCGGCGCGCAATCCCAGTTCCCAAACCGACGGCTTGCCGTCGTGCACGACGTTCTCTGCCAAAATCAACAGCCCGAAGAATTGCAACGCCCATCAATAGGCGATCCGCTATCGGGAAACCCCGACAATTCACGCTTTCTCCTCCGTGTCCTCGGTGATCTCTGTGGCTAGATCATCTTGCTTGAACGAGGCCCTCGCTGGGTTTCATCCCTGTTCATCCCCGGCTAAGATGAACCCTACCTCCAGCGTTCCTCCCCGCATCGGCACATCGGCGTAATGACAACTTCGGATGAATTCTCCACCGACGGTTCGCCCAGGCGCTTGGCGCGATTTGCATGCGCTTTGCTGATTGTCATCACTGCTGCCGTCTCGCTGGCCGATATTCTCAACGCCGAGCGGCGCTACGGCCCCCGGCATTGGCCCGATGCCCGTCCGCCCGAAAGCCCCTTTTTCAGCGCCAATGACCGCTCACGCTGGTGCACCGTCTGGTCGCTCGTCGAACGCGGGACCTACAAAATCGACGAGATCATCCAGCGGCCGGGCTGGGACACGATCGACAAGGTCCGCTGGCAAGGGCACTTCTACTCCTCCAAACCGACGCTGTTGCCCACGCTCGTCGCGGGCGTCTATTGGACGATCAAGCAAACAACCGGCTGGACCCTCGACCGCCGCCCCTACGACGTCGCGCACACCGTATTGATCATCGTCAATTGGCTCCCCTGGATGATCGCGCTGACCTTGATCGCCGTATTGGCGAACCGCTATGCGCGGACCGGCTTGAGCAGCGTCTTTGTGGTGGCGGTCGCCGCCTTTGCCACGTTTCTGTCAACCTTCTTGATTACGCTCAACAACCATTCGGTCGCTGTCTGCAGTCTGGTCTTTGCGCTGTATCCCGCCGCTCGAATCATTGCCGACGGCCGCCGAGCCGGTTGGCTCTTTGCGCTATGCGGATTTTTCTCTGCCTTTACGGTGACCAACGAACTCCCCGCATTCGTCTTCGGGGCGGCGATGTTTTTCATTTTATTACGACAGTCGCCGCGGCTCACGCTGTTGTGGTTTGTCCCGGCGGCACTGATTCCGCTGGCCGGATTTTTCTACACGAGCTACCTCGCCAGCGGCGACCTGCGGCCGTTTTATGCGTTTTTCGGCACGAACGTCTACGAATTCGAACATCAGGGAATCCCCAGCTACTGGATGCAGCCGCAGGGGATCGACGCCGGTGTCGATCCGCCGCTCACCTATTTCCTCAACTGCTTGATCGGGCATCACGGCATTTTCTCGCTCTCGCCGGTCTTCTTGCTGACGGTCGTCGGTTGGGTCTACAGCGGTCGGTTTCGCGAGTTTCCCTTGCGAGTGTTTAGTCTCTTAGGATTGGCGTTGACCGTCTGGATGCTGATCTTCATCATGCTCAAGACCGACAACTATGGCGGAAATACGGCCGGCTTGCGGTGGGTGTTTTGGCTGATCCCTTTTTGGTTGATCGCCATGTTGCCCGTCGTCGACGAGTGGGGACACAAACGGTCGTTTCGTTTTATCGCCTGTTTCATGCTGTCCGTCTCGGTGTTTTCCGTATCGCTATCGCGTGCCAATCCCTGGACAAATCCCTGGGTGTTGGACGTCATGCAATACTGGGGCTTCGCCGATTACTCGACCGCTCCCCCTGAACCGGAGCGGCCGCTTCGGTGTTGGATCCCCTCACTCCCGCCGCAAGATGAGGATGGCGAGACGGCACCTTTCGCCGAATTTCGCGGCATCGACCATCTGGGCCAAACCGCAATCCTGCGGCTGACTAACGAAGCGGCCGTTCAAGTCGACGGCCAGGCAGCGCGGCAGGTGCGCATCGAGCGAGGAACCGGTTACGGCACCGCGGCTGAGGAGGGAGAAACGTTCGACATCTTTTTGAATGAGCAAGCAATCGCCGCCGGCGGCACGCCGGCGGAATGTCTCGTCTGGCCGACTTCTGTTTCAGCGCGGCAACGACGGATTGCCGAAATCTTCCTGCAGGGCATGCCGCGAACGCGGGAGTTTTACTACGAGAGCACGCGGTATCTGTTCACCCCACTCGGGTCCGACGCCATCACTTGCCGCGAAGCGGTCTCGCAGATCGAATACACTCCCAGCGAAACCGGCCGCCCGGCCATTTATCGCCGCCTCCTATGGCTGTCCGACCGCGTCCCGTTCGGCGTCGCGCAGTTTGAGGATACGATCAGCGACGCGGAGACCAACGAGGTCCTGTTCCGTCAGCGAATGACGATCCACGCGGTCAGCCGATTGGAACCAGCACTGCCGGCACTCAAAACTGCGCCTGGTGCTGCCGTTGGTGGTGGTAGTTGATCGCCGCTTCAATGAACCCCGCGAACAGCGGGTGGGCGGACGTCGGCTTTGACTTGAACTCGGGGTGGAACTGTACCGCCACAAACCAGGGATGCGCCGGAATCTCGACGATCTCCACCAACTTCCCGTCTGGACTGGTCCCGACCGGAATCATGCCCGCCTCGACAAATTGACGGCGGTAGTCCGGATTGAATTCGTAGCGGTGACGGTGCCGCTCTGAGATTTCCGTGGCGGCGTAACACTCCGCAGCCCGCGAGTCGTCCTCCAATGCACACGGCTGCGCTCCCAGCCGCATCGTGGCCCCTTTGGTTGTCACCGACCGCTGTTCATCCAGCAGGCAGATCACCGGGTGTTCGGTTTCGTCGGCAAACTCCGAACTGTGGGCACTTGTCAGGCCGAGCACGTTGCGGGCGAATTCGATCACCGCACACTGCATCCCCAAACAAATGCCGAAATAGGGGATTTCGCACTCACGGGCGAAACGAATCGCGTCGACCTTGCCTTCAATCCCCCGCTCGCCAAATCCGCCAGGACAGAGAATTCCGTCGACTCCCTGCAACAAGATTTCCGGCCCTTCGCTTTCCAGGTCTTCGGCGTTCACCCGTTTGACCAGTACCCGCGTCGAATTGGCGATTCCCGCGTGCTCCAGCGATTCGTAGATCGATTTGTAGGCGTCGCGGTGCTCGATATATTTCCCAACCACGGCGATCGTCACTTCGTGCTGTGGATTTCGCAACTTGTGGATCAGGTTCCGCCATTCACTAATGTCGATCAGAAGAGACGGCAGCGCCAACTTGTCCACGATCAATTGGTCCAGCTTGCTATCCACCAGTCCCAGCGGCCACTCGTAGCTCGAAAAATCCTTGTCCCGCTCTTCGATCACCGCCTGTTTTTCCACGTTGCAAAACAGGGCGATCTTTTCGCAGTTCTCGCGCCCCAACTCGCGCTCGGTCCGCACGATCAAAATGTCGGGTTGGATACCGATTTGCCGCAATTGTCCCACGCTGTGCTGCGTCGGTTTGGTCTTGGCCTCCTGGGCCGCCTTGAGATACGGGACCAGCGTCAGGTGAATGAACAGGCAGTTGCTCTTGCCGATGTCCAGCGGAATCTGCCGGATTGCTTCCAAAAACGGCAACCCCTCGATGTCCCCCACCGTGCCGCCCAATTCCGTGATTACCACGTCCACGTCCGGCCCGCCCAGATTGAGCACCGCATCCTTGATCTCGTCCGTGATGTGCGGGACCACTTGGACCGTATTGCCCAGATAATCAC
>CALFYU010000629.1 GCA_937952455.1 uncultured Planctomycetaceae bacterium | reverse complement strand
GGGGAGGGCGCGGACCGATTCGAGTCGCTCCAGACAGTTCAAGTCCTTGCCGATCGGCAATAACAGATCGACGAGATGGTCGGTCGTTTCCTGGACCGAATAGGTCTTGTAGTCGTCGCTGTTGACGAGCCGCGCGTCGGACCCGAAGCGGGTGGCACGCCATTTGTTTTGCTCGACCATCATCGGATGGTATTCGGATTGATAGGTGCCGTTGTCGATTTCTCGCGAGAGGGCTTCGACCAGGCATTGCGTCAGAGCAGTCAAGGCGAGCACCTGGTCCAGCCGGGCGGGCATGTCGCACATGCGGATTTCGACGGTACCGAAGTTATTGTGCGGCCGCACATCCCACCAAATCTCGCGGACCGTATTGATGAAGCCGGTCTCTTCCAGGTGGCGGACCAGCCAGACATATTCGCTGTAGTTCCGCATCTGGCTCGGCAGTCCGGCGGTGGGCAGGCCCTCCATGATTTTGGAACGATTGGAATGCAGCCCGGTGTTGCGACCCTCCCAGAATGGGGAATTGACTGACAGCGCGAGAAACAACGGCAAATGCCGCATCATGCGGTCGCAGATCATGACCGCTTTGTCCCCCGTGTCGACGCCGACGTGCACGTGCAGGCCGAACGTGACCAGCCGCCGCGCGACGTCCTGCATCAATTCGACCAGCCGATAATAGCGGTCGTTGACCGTAATCTTTTGATCCCGCCAGGACGAGAAGGGATGTGTGGCCGCCCAAAAGAGCTTCAATCCTTGCTTGGCGGCGATCGCATCGACCTTCTGCAGCACATCGCGGAGGTCCAGTTCAACGTCGTTGACCGTATTGCAGATGCCGGTGTTGATTTCCAGATACGATTGCATCAACTCCGGTTTGACGCGGGCTTCCAACTCGGCGGGCAGCTCTTCCAGAATTTTGGCGATGGAGTTCGACAGCGCCAGCGTCTCGGTGTCGACGAGTTGCAATTCGATCTCCACACCGATCGTCGGATAATCGTTGCGCTTGAATTCCAAGGACTGCTTGGTCATACGTTATTCATCCCCGCTTTTGGACTTCAGGTCTTGGGCAATCAACAGCGCCGCCCGTAAGAAAATCCGCGGCCCCCATTGCAGCACGCGCTCGTCAATGTCGAATTTCGGCGAGTGCAGAAAATGCGCGGGGCGGTCCGGGGCCGCGCATCCCAAACGGAACATGGCTCCCGGCACATGCTCTAAGAATACGCCGAAGTCTTCCGAACCCATGCTCGGTTTTTCGATGTGTTTCACATGCGAAGTGCCGAGTACGTCGCAGGCTGCCTGCGTCAGCAGACGGTTGATCCGCGGATCGTTATCGACCGACGTCAGCGGATTGCGAAAGTTCACGGAGATGTTCACGCCGCTCGACTCGCTCACGCCGTGCGCAATCTCACGAATGCGCTGAATGATCCGCGAGCGGGTATCGCGGCCGATCGTCCGCAGCGTGCCCCACAACTCAACGCTTTCGGGGATGACATTGGGGGCCTAGCCACCGGCGATGTTGCCCACGTTGAAGACGGCCGGATCACGGGAATCGACCGAACGGGGAATGTATTGATAAAGCGCGCTGACCAAATGCGAAGCGGCGGCGATGGGGTCAATCGAATGATGCGGCCGCGCCGCGTGTCCCCCTTTGCCCTGGATAACGAAATCGACTTCGTCGCAATTGGCCGTCAACACGCCGTCGCGGACGCCCGCGTCGCCGGCGGGACGTTCAGGATCGAGGTGTAATGCCAAGATCGCATCAACCCCCTTGAGCACTCCTTGTTCCACCAGCGACTTGGCCCCTTCGCAGGTCTCTTCGGCCGGCTGGAAGATAAATCGCAGCTTAACGCCCGTCCCCGGCTCACCGTTGGAAAAGGCATCGCCAAGCTGCAGCGCCGACTTGGCGGCGGCGTAGATGATCGTCGTATGCGCATCATGGCCGCAGGCGTGCGACACGCCGTGGTTTTGCGAGGGATAGGGGACGACCATTTCGTCGACCAGCCTCAGGGCATCGAGATCAGCCCGCAGGGCAATCCGCGGCGCATCGGACGGCGGCTGCCCCACGTCGAGATCGGCGATCAAGCCCAGTCCACCGTGGCAGATATGCGGATCCAGCCCCGCTTCCTCTAGGCGCCCGAGAACCAGCCGCGTGGTTTGGACCTCCTCACCACTCGGTTCGGGATGGGCGTGCAAGAACCGCCGGAGTTCGGTCAACTCGGCGTCCATCTGCGAGACGGAGTCGTCAATGATTTGGTGGCAACGGCCAATCGTACTGTGCATTTTTTCCTGTCAACGGCCGCGAATGCCGCCTTGGTCGCCCAATGCTCGACTCTCGTCAAGTAC
>CALFYU010000628.1 GCA_937952455.1 uncultured Planctomycetaceae bacterium | reverse complement strand
GTACTTGACGCGGCGATTACGTCCGTCGTGATCGGCGTCATTGCGGGGATTGCCCCCGCCATGCATGCCGCCCGTGCCGACATTGTGATGGCGCTCCGCACGGTCCGCTAGAGCCGGCGGTCAGACAGTCGAAGTGCTCGGTGCCCAAAGAGAATAGCCCCACGCATCGATGCCGATCCGTGAGGCCCTGTGGTGCGTCGCTTTCCGAATGACGGAAACCCGACCGACTTATATGTCGAACAGAATTTCTATTTCTCGTCGCGTTCGCGTTCCTGTTCTTGCTGTTGCCGTCGCTGATTGAAATCAGGCCGTGCGGCGCCGCTGGTATCGCGGACGAAGTAGTTGTCGACCTTCGAGATCAATTGCGGTTGTCGGCCAATCATTTCCAGTTGCTGCCGCGTAAAGGTCGGGGCCTCCGCGAGGCGCGCTTGTTCAATATTGAGGCTCACAAAGCCTTGCGACTCGGCATCGCGAGCTCCTTTGGCGTCGTGGAACCGGCAAAGCTCAAACGGAACGAGCGTCAACTTGGCATTGGCGTCCTCCACGTTGGCTTCACCCCGAGCAGCACGCCGCTCGTCCGCAGTCGGCCGAGATCGCGGACGATCGGCCGCGTCGACGTCCGTTGCATCGGCGTTTGCCGCATCGTGCCGTAGATCAATCGCCAGATACTGCACGCGGCCTGTCTGGTCGATGGCCAAGTCTTGAATTTGGCCGCAGGGTTGGTTGCCTTTGTCCGTGACCGTCATGCCCTTGACTTGACTGGCCAGACAGAACTTGTGCGCGCCGGCGACCGCCCGGTCGTCTCGTGCTCGTTGTTCTTCCTGTTGGCCCAGTTGCGCATAGACCTGCGTGACCATGGCCAGTCCTAATACTGCACCGATTGCCCAAATCTTCCTCATCTGAAGTCTCCCTTTTACTAAACATCCATTTGTCAATAACGCCCAGCCAATCTGTGCGTTCCATGGATCGTACGCGGCAGACACCGTTGTCTTTAGCGGGAAAAACTCACCTGACACAGTCCGGAAAAGGCTGGATGTTTAGCCGGAAAAGGCGGATGAAAGTGGTAGGGAAATTCCTGGGATCGGCGAGACGCGGCGATCCAACGTCCGTTCCCCGGTCATCACTAAGGCCGATGAGCGCAGGACGCGCAGTTTGCCGCTGCAAGGAATCGAAGCGAGCACGGCATGACCAAAGCCAGTTTCAAAATCCGATTGCGCCTGTTGGCGAGACTGTCATAAAATGGGGGAGGTGACGCGAAAGAGGGTCTTGAAACCAGTTGTAAGCAGTCGTCAGAAGGCTGATCGGCCGTGCAGGACCCCGCTAATGGAAATCCTCGGCGAATCGGTCTGGTTTCACGAACCGTGCACGAAATGGGCAGCGAGAGACCACGGCACGGAGGGAGTTCTGTGGAGCGTTATCGATGTGATTCTTCAATTTCGCCACGGCGCTGCAAATAACCGGCGAGAAGCCAACACAAAATCGCCCAGCACGCCCCCAAGGTCCAGCCGGCGAGCACGTCCGTAGGCCAATGTACGCCCAAATAGACGCGGCTGATTCCGATGGCCACCGTCACCAAGATGGCCACAATCAGAAAGTAAGCTTTCATTCGTCGCTGCGCGTGAACGCGTGCGAGAAAGGCGGCTAGAGTCAAATAGGTTGCAGCGGACAGCATCGCGTGCCCGCTGGGGAAGCTCGCTGAATAGACGTGCGTTTCATGCGGCACGAGTTCGGGGCGCGCACGCCCGAACTGCCACTTCAATAACTGACTGACGGCTAAACCACCGACGACCGCGATGAATAGCACGAGGGCCGCCGAAGGCTTCTTCTGAAGTATCAAATAACCCACGACCGACAGCGAGAGACATGTCAAAATACCGATACCGCCCAGCGCGGTGATATCCCGTCCGAGCTCTTCAACCCATGCCGGGCCCAATGGATCGGAGAGATCCCCCGGCGAGCGCATCGACAACAGCAGCAGACGGTCAATCCGCTGGGTCTCGCCTTCTAGAACCTCATCGGCCATTTCGGCAAACGCCCAAAGGCCGGCGGCCAGGAGCACAAAACAGAACAATGTCGGTAGTTCATGTGCCCCCAGCCAATCCAACCAATGGCGTGGCCATTTCGGCATTCGCTGACCTATGAGTCTTGCAATCCTCATTTTGGATTTTGGCTTATCGTTAGTTGACGAGAAGCGTTTTCTTTGCACGAGGACTATGCAACCGGGACCGCGTTGAACGGTGCGATACGAAACCTACTTGTCATCTTCCTCAGGAAGGTCGACATCCACATCCGGGACGGTGACTTCCTTCTCTTCGGTCTCAACGTCGACGTCCGGAACCTCGATCGTTTCCTTCTCCGCTTCGACATCGACATCAGGACCGCGCACGTCGAGTTCGGGTGCTTCACCTCCCTCAACATCCACGTCAGGCAGTTTTCCTTTGTCTTCTACGTCCACGTCGCACCCGACAATGGCCAGTGCCAAAAACGGGGCCACAGATATGGCCAACAGCCGTCTAATACCGAAATTCATGTGATTGTCCCTTTCGCTTGAAACGGTTATGTTCCCAATCCTTGCCGTCCCAATCGCCGCAACTGGCGTGCCAAATGACGACAACGCGGTCAACGGACGCACCTCCCGCCCAGGCTCGGCGTTAAGCACGCGCGATAACCACCCGCACGAAGCACCTAACTGATAGAGTGCCCGCCACATTGGCCGACAAACAAGCAGTTGCCCGCCCCGTCTTGTCGCATATGCGGCATTAATCTCTCTGCACTCAGATGGCACGTCATTTGCGTTGCTACCGATCCCGCGTCGGCAAAGGAAGTCTTCCGGCGACGACGTGAGATCTGCCAGCGGTAGCAGAAGTCGGCGCTCGTCGTAAAAGATTCAACATTGAACGGGACGTACGAATGAGCAAAGTCATCAGCCAGCGAAGCGGGAGTTCCGTCGTCACGAACCGCAAGCACGAGTGGTTTGAGCGACTGGCACGGCTCGGCTACGGTTCGCGGGGTGTGATCTACGGGCTTGTCGGCGGACTGGCGTTCCTCGCCGCAGTCGGGCAAGGCGGTCAGACAACGGATACCAAGGGCGCCATTGCCAAATTGATGGAAGCTCCAGCGGGTTGGCTCATCGTGCTGGCGATCGCCTTGGGCCTCATCGGCTATAGTGCGTGGCGGTTTTGCCAGGCTGTTCTAGACGCCGATACGCACGGAAACGATGCCAAAGCACTCGCGATTCGCGGTGGGCTCTTCGTCAGCAGCCTCACGCACCTTTTGCTCGCGGTATGGGCCGGACGGCTGGCGTTTCGCCAAGCCACCAGTGATCCGAATTCAGGGGAGTCGCATGAACAGCTTGTGGCGATGATCATGTCACACGCGTTCGGCCATTGGATCGTCGGAATAGCGGGTGTGATTCTCATCGGGGTGGGCGTTGCGCAATTCCTCAAAGGAAGCCAGGAAAAGTTTGAGCGGTATTTCACCTGGGATACGAAGCAACGAGCGAGGTTGATCCCAATTTGCAAGGTCGGACTGTTCGCCCGCGGTCTTATATTCGCGATTATCGGAGGGTTTGTTGTTTACGCCGCAATTACAACCGACCCCTCAAACGCCGGTGGTTTGCAGGACGCTCTTCAGTGGATTCGTTCGCAACCGTTTGGTCCGTGGCTGCTGGGGTTTGTTGCAGCCGGCCTTGTCTGTTTCGCTGTCTATAGTCTGCTTGAAGCTTTCTATCGGCGAATTCAAATCTGAAACGGCTAGCGTCGTTTCTGAAGAATTCAATAAGACGTAGAACGAATCCCATGAATGGATATGTTGGGTGGATTTATTTTGCGATTGTCGGTGCGAGCGTGCTACTCGCCGCGACCGCGTTGTTGCCGCTCATTCGTGTTGAATGGTGGTGGATCCGCATTGGGGATTTTCCCCGCGCACAATTGCTGGTCAGCTACCTCGTCATGTTATGTTGCTTATTGCCCTTTTGGGGTGACGTTTTAGCGACCTCGCTGACAGGCCTGCTAGTCGTGTGCACGGGAATACAGCTCTACTGGGTTTTCCCGTACCTCCCGATTGCCTCACGAGAAGTGCAGGCGTCGCAAGCGGGCGTCGATGCGTCCCGTTTGCGAATCATGACCGCCAACGTGCTTCAGGAAAACGAGAATCCCCGGCCGTTGCTTGACTTGGTCGATCAGATTCGGCCAGACATTTTAGCGTTGTGTGAAGTGAATCAGCGTTGGGCGAGCGATCTGGAGCCGTTGAAGCAACAGTTTCAATACCACTTTATACATCCACTGGAGAATACGTATGGTCTCGCCTTGTTCAGTAATTTAGCAATTGAGGAGCTTGAACTTCGCGAGATGGTCAAAAAGGGGATTCCGTCCATCGATGCCGTCATGCGGCAACGGTCGGGCGATCAATTGCGGTTATTCCTCGTGCATCCGAATCCACCTCGTCCCAATGAAGATACGACGAAACGCGATGCGGAGCTGGTCTTGGTGGGCCGCGAAGTGCGCGACGACTCAACGGTCATCGTTCTGGGTGACCTCAATGACGTCTGCTGGTCGGAGACAACGAGGCTTTTTCAGAAAGTAAGCGGATTACTCGATCCCCGCAAGGGTCGCGGACTGTACTTTACGTTCAACGCGCGGTCCCGTATCTGGCGTTGGCCGTTAGATCATCTGTTTCATTCGGATGACTTTCGGCTCGTCGCGTTGCGCGTCCTTTCGGATATCGGGTC
>CALFYU010000627.1 GCA_937952455.1 uncultured Planctomycetaceae bacterium | reverse complement strand
CCCGTGCTGCGGAAGGAAACCCCCTGATAGACGGTCGGCAGAAACCCGCTGCCCCAGTTGGCGTTGCCGCCGCTGGGGCCTTTCTTTCCGGAACTGAAGACGACGAACGCCGGCAAATCGCGTGATTCACATCCCAGCCCGTACGTCGTCCAGGAACCGAGGCTCGGCTTGCCGAATTGTTGCGAACCGGTGCTCATGAAAATCTGAGCAGGGGCATGATTAAACGCGTCGGTCACCATCGATTTGACAATCGCGATGTCGTCGGCGACGCCGGCCATGTGGGGCAAGAGCTCGGATAGCTCTGCACCGCATTCACCATGTTTGGAGAATTTGAATTTGGGACCCAGCAGTTTGGAGTTCGGGCTGATGAAGGCCGCGCGGTAGTCCTTAATCAGATCGGCCGGCGGAAGTTGTCCGTCGAACTTGGCAAGCGCCGCTTTGTAGTCGAATAACTCCAAGTGACTGGGGCCGCCCCCCATAAACAGGAAGATCACATTCTTCGCCCGGCCGGGGAAGTGCGGCTGCTTCGCGGCCAGCGGATTGGCGGCGCAGCTTTCTTGCCCCAACAAGTGCCCCAGCGCGATCGCTCCCAGCCCGACGCCGCATTCCTGCAAGAACCAGCGGCGGGACGTTTCACGTTGAACCGAATTTATGGGCACCGTCATGGATTTATTCATTCTTTGGTAATTGTTTCGTCAAGATTGAGCAGTACGCGGCACACCGTGGTCCAAGCGGCCAATTCGGCGGGATCGACGTCTTCCGGCAGCGGCGTGGTCACCGGCGCCTTGCCCAGAATCTGTTTCGCATCAAGCGATCCGGCCATGAGCCGTTGCCGCTGTTCTTCCAGAAATCCGAGCAGGGCATCCGATTCATCCGACGTCGGAGCGCGGGCAACGCAGCAGCGGAACGCGTACGTCAAACGATCCTGATCGGAATCGCCCTCCTGTACAAGCGCGCGGAGCGCCAGGCCTTCGGCACACTCGAAGAACAGCGGTTCGTTGAGCGTCGTCAGGGCTTGCAACGGGGAGTTGGATCGCGGACGTTGTACGGTGGCGAACTCGCCGCTGGGCGCATCAAAGGCCTGCAGGGCGGGGTAGGGGACCGAGCGAAAGCGGAAGGTGTAAATCGCCCGGCGATACCGGTCCGGACCGGTTTCCACGTTCCAGGTCTTGGGACCGTAGCTCACCGGGCGCTGAAACAGAAAGGCCGGCGCCGGCGGAAAGACACTCGGTCCGCCGATCTTGCGCTCCAGCAGTCCGCTGGCGGTGAGAAAAATGTCGCGGACGACTTCGGCGTCGACGCGAAAACGGGGACCGCGGGCCAACAACCGGTTGTCCGGATCAGCCGCCAACAATTCGGCTGACACGTCGGAGCTTTGCCGGTAAGTGCCCGAAAGCACAATCAGTCGATGAATATGTTTGAGGCTCCAATCGTGCGCCATCAATTCGACCGCCACCCAATCCAACCACACCGGATGCGATGGCGAACTGCCTGCCGATCCCAGGTCTTCGGGCGTGCTGACGATGCCCGTGCCGAAATAGGCCTGCCAGATGCGGTTCACAATCGAGCGCGCGGTCGTTGGCGATTCCGGTTTGACCAACCAGCGGGCAAAGGCCAGCCGATTGATTTGCCGTGGCTCCTCCAGCGGATTTAGAAAATCGGGCACGTCGGGGCCGACGGTCGCTTTGGGTTTCAAAAAATCGCCGCGGTCCAGCAGATGCGTTTCCCGGAAGGCGTTGCGCTCTCGCAGAACAAACTGAGTCGTGCCTTCGGGATGCTCCTTCCAAAGCGCTTCGATTTGCGCGTTTTCATCGCTCCACTGGGGGACGGTCGTACGCCAGAAGCTAAAAATCTGTCGCGTTTGTGCGTCAGTGCGTTCGGCGGCCGGCACGTCGAGGAGTTTTCTTACAGCGGCGGGCAACGGATCGGCGACGGCGTCTACGGCAGTGGCCGAGATACGAAAGCGGCCCAGGTTCAAAGTCTGATTGTCATCACTATTCGGGCCGCCGTGATGTTGTCCCAGGTTGAAGACGAGTTTGGTGCCGCCGGGAAATGCTACGTTCTTGTCCGTGACGAATACCGCCTTGCGGGGTTGATTTCTGCGTCCCGGTCCGGCGTCGATCCCCCAAGCGGTCTTCTTGTCGCCGTCGGTGGCATACTCGACGCTGCCGGTGATGCCTGCGTTGGGATCGTCGGTGTCATTATAGGGGTGACCGAGCCGCATGCGGTCGTTGCTGAAATCGGCCGTGGCGCGGACGAATTGGATCTCTTGTTTCTGTTCCGGATCGTCGACGCTGAAGGCTTCGGCCGTAAATTCCGACAACGCGAACAGGCCATTCACCCCTCGCCCCGGGCCGCCTGCGGGCAGGTTGGGATCGTTCAGTAATTCCAGACGAAACGCACGAATCTCCGGCAGATCGGTCGTCGCCGAAAACGGAGCTGAGAAGCGCGTGGGCGCATAGCCCTGGGCCAGCAGCGAGCCGTCTTCTTGTTGATAATACCGTTGCGAGTTATCGGCAGCGTTTTTAATGGGGAGCACCATCCAGTTGGGTTGATCACCGCGGACCTGCTCTTCCCAAGCGGCCATCCGCTCCCGCCAATCGGGCGTCTCTGCGCGAAGCTGGTTTTCGATCTCGTCGATCCGGCGGAAAATGTCTTCCCGCTGCTTTTGTTGGGCGTCCGTATAGACGGCGGGTTGTGCTTCGTGGCAATTGTTCAAGAACGCAAACATGCTGTAATAGTCGCGCTGCGTGAACGGGTCGAACTTGTGGTTGTGGCACTGCGCGCACTGGACGGTGAAGCCCAAAATCGATTTTCCGATCGTGTCCATCCGGTCGAACATGGCCTGCATGCGGAACTCTTCGGGATCGATGCCGCCCTCTTCGTTCAACATCGAATTCCGCAAAAATCCAGTCGCGACAATTTGATCTTGTGTCGCGTTTGGCAACAGGTCGCCCGCGATTTGTTCCACAATGAACTGGTCGTACGGCAGATCGCGGTTCAGCGAATTGATGACCCAATCGCGATAAAACCACACTTCGCGGGGCTTGTCTTTTTCAAATCCGTCCGAGTCGGCGTAACGTGCGGCGTCCAGCCAGATGCGCCCCCAGCGTTCACCGTAGTGCGGCGAGGCCAACAGCCGTTCCACCTGTTGTTCATACGCGCCGGGCGACTGGTCGGCCAGAAATGCGTCGATCTCTTCCACCGATGGCGGCAGGCCGATCAAGTCGAGACTCAAACGCCGCAACAGCGTGACTCGATCAGCCTCCTCCGAAGGCTCGAGCTTCTCTTGTTCCAGCCGCCGCAGCACGAACGCATCGATTGGATTGCGGACCGATTCGGCGTTTTTCACGTCGGGAACCGCCGGACGTTTGGGCGGGACAAACGCCCAATGCCGCGACCACTGTGCCCCTTCGGCAATCCAACGGCGGATGGTATCGATCTGTTTCGCCGTCAGAGGCTTCCGCCCCGAATCGGGCGGAGGCATGAGCAGAGTCTCATCTTCTGCCGTGATGCGAGCAAGGATTTCACTGGCCTCGGGGTCACCCGGTTTGATGATAAACATCCCGTCCCGATCCCGCGTCGCCTCCTCTTCGAGGTCAAGCCGCAACTCCGCTTCGCGCGTCCCCTCATCCGGTCCGTGGCAGAGAAAACAGCGTTCTGATAGTAACGGCAGAATTTCGCGACGAAAGGAAACCTTTTCCGACGAAGGATCGCGTGCATCCGCCGGTTGTTGGGCAAGTCCCGCTGAACCAACCAGGCAGAGAGCGCAAACGAAAAGGCTTATGCGTTCAAATAACTGAATCCAGCGAAGCATCAATCAGGCCGCCTTTGTCAATTTCACGTGAAACGCCGTTGCTGATTGATATTCTAATCGCGCAATCGACCGTCGACCAGCATCTGCCTGACAGCGGAGTTCGCCTCGAAGGAACTATTGTGGCGACAATGGCTTAGACAAGCCGGCGACTGCCAGGCACTTTTCACCGCCGCGACATGGCCAGCGGGGGCTTGATCGGTGTATAAACGTGATAGACGGGCCGGTGTTAGAATTCGCCAGCGATTCACACAACTTCGACTGCCAAGACAAATCCGAAGGCGCGAGATTATGCCGAGATTCACACGTTCTTCGAAACTAAAATACCTGCTGACGTCGCTATTAATTCTCGGCGGCAGTGCCCGGCTGGCATCGGCTGTTGAGTTCGAACTCAACGGACATAAATTCACGCTGCCGGAAGGGTTCACCATCGAACAGGTGGCGGGACCGCCGCTGGTGGATCGGCCGATTAGCGGGGACTTCGATGAGCAGGGGCGGTTGTATGTCTCCGACTCGAGCGGATCGAATGAAAAAGTCCAGGTGCAATTAGAAAAACGCCCGCATCGCATTCTGCGGATGGATGACATCGACGGCGACGGCCGCTTCGACAAAAGCACCGTCTTCGCCGATCGCATGATGTTCCCTGAGGGAGTACTGTGGCATGACGGTTCGCTCTACGTCGCCGCCCCGCCGCAAATCTGGAAACTGACTGACACCAATGACGACGGCTTCGCCGATGAGCGCGAAGTCTGGTTCGATGCCAAAACGCTGACCGGTTGCGC
>CALFYU010000626.1 GCA_937952455.1 uncultured Planctomycetaceae bacterium | reverse complement strand
CTCGACGTTGACGGTTCCCACGATTTGGTCGTGCAGGATCAAGGGAACCGTCAGCGGGCTCCGCGCGTTCGGGGCACCGGGCGGATACAGCGGATCGTTGGCGGGGTCCTCGCACAAATAGCTCTTTTCGGTGGCGGCTACGAAACCGGTCACACCGTTGCCTTGTGGCCGAGCGTAGAGTTCACGATCGGCTGCCACTTTTTCCATGCCGGAGACGAGCAGCGGTTCCAGCCGTTTGGTCGCCTGGTCGACCAAACGGATCTCGACGGTTTCGAATTCGAGCAGATCTTCGGTGTAGCTGATGATCTTCGACTTGAGCAATTCGATGCGGTCGTCGACCGACATCTCCAAAATCTCCTGGGGCGCCAAGTCTCCCAGTTCCAAGCCGGCCTGATAGATGGCGTTGAGCTTTTGTTGTTGCAACGTCTCGGCCGAGATGTCGCGGACCAGCACGACCACCATGTTCGGCGAGGTTTGCCCCGGCGTGACAACCGGCGTTGCCTGTACGTGGTAATAGGACCGTTCACCGATCCGCAGAGTGCTCTTGGACGCCGTCCCCGATCCCAGCGCCGTGTGGAACGGACAGAAGTCCGGGCCGAGGAGGCCGGGGCCACGTGTGTCTGGGGTGCCGTACACATCAGAAAACCCGCGTGCGATGACCGCACGTTCATCTGATTCGGCGAGTTCTTGCAAACGCGGGTTACACCACACGATATTTAGTGATGAATCGAGGAGGACCAATCCGTCGGGCAACTGCTGCAAGACGCCTCCGTGTTGCAGCAAGAGCGCGGCTGCCGCTAACGAGTCGCGATCGTCACAGACGAGACAAACCCCGGCGACGTCGTCCTTACGCAATTCAGCAAGCCCCGCCTCCATCGTGCTGGGAACCACCGGTTCGTACGCACCCCGAAGCTGGTCGGCCAATGCACCAACTTGCCGTTCGTCCTCCCCAAGGATAAGCATACGAGGCGATGGGACCACTAGTTTTCTGCTCCTAAGCGGTACAGCACGCAGGTCTTGAAAATTATAGAGCGCCGCTTGATTTCCGGCAAGCCGGGCAGTTTAGGTGGCCGTGTCCTTGCCGACGCGAGGTTGCTCAACAACGGGCAACTTTTGAGATACCCGTCTCATATACGCTAACGCGGTGAAAATCGCAAAATTTAAGTTGTTCGCCACCCCCGGCGGCCCAGCTTGACGCGAACCGACGGCTCCGGGAAACTGGCTTGAGAAGCGATTTCATACCATTCGTGGCGATCCGTCACACGGCATCTGCACTATTGAAGATGATCCAAGATTCTCTCATTTTCCATCGGTTGCACGGACTGAGGTTATCCACTCAGTTCCGCCACCGTTGCGCAGATTTTCCCGCCTTTCCCCGGCGGTCTCAAATCACTGCGGTCCTGCTGGCGGCGATGGTCTTGTGTGCCGGAGATTTTTGCCGAGCTAATAAGCAATCGGCGCGGTTGAAAGACGGTCGCCGCGTCCTCGGCGAATTGCGTGGGGAATCACCGGGCAAATTACAATTTCTTCAAGCCGACAGCGAAAATATCCCGCTGGAGCACGTCGCTTCGATTGCCAACACTCAAACTGCGTCAACGACGACCGCTCGTGGTGCGGTTCGGCGAATCTATCTCGTGAGCGGGGAGTCGTTCAGCGGCGAAATCATCAAATGGTCGGCGGAGAGCGTCAAGTTGCTTCCCGCCGGTCAGACGGAAGTTCGCGAAATTCCCACCGACGCGCTGGCGGCGGTTTTCCAGCCGCAGGGAACCGTGACCCTCGTGTATGAGGACTTCGAAAACGAACCTCTGCAATGGCCCTCGGCGTCGCGTTCCGGTCGCGATTCGCAGCGCAGCCGGTCCGGCAACGCAAGCCTGTTGCTGACCGGCGACGCGCCCGCAGTCGAGTATGAGTTGCCGGCGCCCTTTGCATCCGGCGAGGTGAAAATGAGTTTTCACGACGACTTGCCGGCTGCAGCGAAGTCGGAGTGGAGTATCGAGTTTCATTTCGAAACACAGTTGGGCGTGCGCAAATTGCAGACAAAAATTGGCTCGGATCGCGAAACGTACGCCATGGAGGCACCCTTGGGCCCTCGGTTCAGCCATCAGCGGCTGCGCCGCACCCCCGGTTGGCACGATCTGCGGATTCGCTTCGACGGGCTGAGTACGATGGTACTGATTGATGACGCCGTGTTGGCCGCCGGACCCGAGATGAAAGGCGTTTTGAAGTCGATGCGGATTACTCCGCAGACACCCGCAGCGGACGCGCGGCTGCGGATCGACGACGTCCGGATCACGCAATTTGTCGCCGACAATCAGGAACATCCCCCCGCGCGCGGGCAGGACATGCTGTTGATGGCCACGGGCGATGAGATCTACGGTACGATCGAAGAGGTCGATGCCGCTCACGTACAGATGCGGGGAAAATTCGGCCGCGTGTCGATCGCCTGGGGAGAGCTGCGCGGTATCGTTTGCCGGCAATCAGCACCGGTCTTTCCACCGGTTTCCGGCGTAATGGCGAAAATTGAAGTTCGCGATCTCTCCACCGCACGCAATTCGCCCCCCGAATTCTTAATCGCGGCACTCGAATCGGCCACACCTGAGGCGATCACCTGTACGCATCCCCTACTGGGGCAACTCAATTGGCCTTGGGCGAGGATTCAAGAGATCGAGCCGCGATTTGCGGGCGATTACCGGTTGTTATTTCCCGGCATCCGGCACTTGGGGGACGAGGTCCGCGAGCAATTCCGGCGCCCGCGGCCCGACGGCCAGCTTTTGAGCGTTTCGTTTTCGCTCGAAGAATTGCCGGAAACAGCTGTATTCATCACCCTGCGGGTGGCACAGTTGGAGGCGGCAGGACCACAGACCCCGCCGGGGAGCCCGTTCCTGGAGGACCTCCGCGCGGGACAGCTCACCACCACGCTGAGCATCAACGGCCATTCGTTGGGAACACTGAATGAGCGGATCAATTTCCGCGTCGACGTGGACAAACCGGATCGGCTACGGATCCCGGTCCCTGTCGAAGTCCTGCGCGTCGGCGACAACACGCTCGAAATCCGGCAGCGGCCCGGAAAGACATCGACGTCGGCTATCGCGGATTTCGACGACTGTGAGATCTCACGAATTTCGCTGGAAATTGAATCCCGTGAGTAAGGTGTAACAAGCGCGTAGGGGCCGCTGTGCGGACCGCAAGACATATGTGATTGCAATCTTGGTCCGCACAGCGGACCCTACGACGCGCGCCGTCACCCACCGCTTTCAATCTTCCCTAAGCGGTCCTGAAACTGCTTGGCCAATTGGGGCTGATTGTGCGATTCGAAAAACTTGATTCCTCGGCGGAAGGTGGCGACGCAATACTCGCTGACGGAGTCTCCGCGGTGCGTGGGAATCGTGGGGA
>CALFYU010000625.1 GCA_937952455.1 uncultured Planctomycetaceae bacterium | reverse complement strand
ACAATCAACACGTCTTACACGCAAAAAATGTGCCTAAACCTAAGGGCGAGGCTCCTGCCGAGCCGCGGGTGACGAGGGACTCACAACTCGGAGAACGCCAGCGCATGTGTCGGGCGTCAATCGTCCTACAAAGAAAGGTGCGTCACGACGCACCCTACGATATGCTGGAATCGCTGTATGACAATTTGCGCAAGAAGAAAGACTTTGAAACGTTTGTAGCACAAAGCATACAATGCGTTGAAACGTTTGTCTCACAAGGAACCGCCACGATGAAGACCTGCTTGATATTCGCCTTCGCGCTGACCGTTTGCGTCGCCAGCGCCGGACCCGCCCGCGCAGACGATGGCGACGTGCCGCACGTCGTGTTTGTCACCGGCGATGAAGAGTACCGCAGCGAAGAATCGATGCCTATGTTGGCCAAGATTCTCAAACGGGATTTTGGATTTCAGGTCACCGTCTGTTATTCGCTGGCCGAGGACGGCACGATTGATCCCAACAACGTCAAATCGATCACGGGCATGGAGGCGCTCGACGACGCGGACTTGATGGTCCTGTTCACGCGGTTTCGGGACCTGCCCGATGAGCAGTTCAATCACTTTTTAAAGTACGTGAAATCAGGCAAGCCGATTGTCGGATTCCGCACGGCGACGCATGCGTTTAAGTTCGACAGCAACAAGAAACACAGCGATTGGGGCTGGCACGGTGAAAAGATCGCGGAGCTGCTGGGGCAGAATTGGATCACGCACCACGGCCATTTCGGCGACGGACATCAGTACCTGACCGACGTCACAATTGTCGACGACCAAAAAGATCACCCAATCCTCCGCGGCGTGAAACCGTTTAAGGCCTATTCATGGCTGTATCACGTCCAAGGAGGCGGCGACGAACTCCGCGGCGACGCGCAGCCGCTGATGATGGGTCACGCGTTGATCTCGGGCCATGAAAAGGCGGGCAAGACCGACCGCTATCCGCTGGACAATCCGGTCGCCTGGACAAAGACCTACGCAGGCGAAGGGAACGTTCGCGGCCGCGTCTTCTTCTCCACGACCGCACACCCCTTCGACTTCAAAGACGAGTCGATGCGCAAACTGGCCATCAACGGCATGCTCTGGGCGCTCGGAATGGAAGACCGCATCCCTCCCGAAGGGGCGAATGTGGAGATCGTCGGCGAATACGATCCCAATAACTCCGGTTTCGGCGATAAATTCAAACCGAATCGCAAACCGGAAGAGATTTAGTGCGCGAGCTTAGGGCGGCAAGGCCAGCGGCGCTTGGCGGACTTCGCTGCAAGAGACCGGAGTGGGATGAAAATATTCCATGTGGTAAGGGACGGAATCGTCAAAACGTCATGTCCGCGATCTTAGGAGAAGAGCATGAATGCGAAGGTCGTGGTATATGGTCCCGACGGAAAATTTTGGACACTCCTCTTTGAGGAACCCTATAACCGCATAGGCTTGTTTCTCGAGGACGAGATAGGAAGTGGAGGTGAGTACTATCTCGACAAAGCCTTGGATGTTGTTGCAGGCAACAGGGTTGCTGATGAGTGGATTGGGAACAGTAACACCGTGCGGACGACGAAAGAGTGGGTGCTGATTCATAATTTTGGCTTAGAAGACGTCTCCCCCGTCGAACCGGTGATCATTTCAATGGACGCTTACTTGAGCATTCTCCGTTACTGGATAGACATCCACCCACGATGCAAAGCTGGTAAGACCGATCTTCCCCCATTCAGCTATGACAAGGAGATGCATGTCGACCACTTGACGCCAGAAGCAGCCAACCGAGAGTTTGATGAAATCCGTCGCAACCAAATCCGTCGCAACTAAACCGGGTGAGTTGGTGCGGTGGCACCGGACCTTTGGGGGAAGGTCAAGTACACGGCGATGAAAAGTCATGTCACTCAGCCCATCGAAGTCGGACGAACATTACTCGTTGTAGAGGAGCGAGGACTTTCAGCTGCACGATTCCGCTACCAGCCGGTAGTTGTCTTACGAAGAGCGCTTAAATGGGGGTGTATTTTCGCACTGTTCTGGATTGGTATATTCATGATCCGTGGTGCCAAGCCTGGAGCCCCGCCTATGGCCGACTTTGTCATGAAAGCCTTTTTCCTTGCGGCAGGTTTTTCACTCCTGCGTGAACCCACGTGGCGGCGTGTGACATTTTCATCCAATTGCGTTCGTTTGGAACTTACCGGAGTTCGAGATAGTTGGAAGCCACTGGAGTCAATCAGAGAAATTCAGGTACATTCCCAGTCAGGTTCAAAGATTGCGGTAAAAATCAACTGGATGGATGAGCGTGAAGACGCTTGGATAATTGCCGGCACAGCGGATGGTCCAGACGTCAACGGCGTATTCGCACGTTTTGCACGGTGAGTCGATTCGTGGAAAGCCCAATTTCGCCACGACGGCGTCTGAACGGTTACTCCTCCGGCAGCACAAATTACAACTTTTGCCCAACAAGAATCCACGTGTCGAACTTCCCCAGCCAATAACCGACATCGTTACACCCTTCTTGAAAGCACAGCATTGCATACTCGCGAATAGCATCCATTGTGTAGACACGACGTAGTGTCCAGCCTCTACTCTTCGCAAAGTACTCGTTGATGAAGGCCACTGCTGTGTCTTGTGACGTAATCTCGCTGTCGTACGCGTGTCCGAAATCTCTGAGAAAATAGGAGAACTCGCGATCTCGTTTGATCCCAAGTCGAGCAGGACTCGATCGCTTTTTTCTTTGTCGAGCAGTAAGTGACCGCCTGTTGCTTTTTTGAGCACGAATGTAAACGTCGTTGCGTTCGATCAGGACAAAAACTGCTGCTGCCGACAGATCGTCTGACTCTGCCTTGCGTACGTCTATAAAATTCTCCACGACTCTGGCAATTGCGATGGTCAGCTCAGACTCGGCCGGGTTTTTGTCGTTTGGCATGTTCACGGCCTCTGATTGCTCATGCATCGTTTGGCTCTTGAGGGATCTACCAATGGACTTCATGTTTCCCGTTGCCATCATTCATTCTTCAGAGACGATTTCCGCCCGAATTTCACACTCCGGTAGCGCCTGCTGCAGCGCGGCTAAGTCGGCGGCTCGTATCTCATAAACGCTCAACAGCTTGAGCGCCGGCATCCGTCCGATTGCTTTCAAGCCGCGATCGGTAACTTTGAGCGAACCCGCACAAATCAGATCGGTCAGGTTTTCAAATTCGGGCAATATCTCGGCGACGTCGTCGTCGGCAGAGCCCCAGTACAGAATTCTCGTTTCAGGAAACTTGTCGGCCACTTGCCTCAAATCGTCGACAGTCAGCGCACGTTTCGGAGGCCATTTCATTTTGCCCATGAAAACGACCGAATCCGCCCGGCCCTCCGCGTCGAGTAGGGCGACCGCGCCCCAACCGTCGTCCT
>CALFYU010000624.1 GCA_937952455.1 uncultured Planctomycetaceae bacterium | reverse complement strand
GTTCCAACACCCAATCGACGTCCGGCCCGATCATGCGGCAAGTCAATTTGCCGTCGCTGAACGTCCCCGCCCCCCCTTCGCCGAAGAGGTAATTGTTCTCGCGATCGAACGCGCCCCCAGCATCGAAATCGCGAATCGCCTGCACGCGCGGCTTGACCGGTTGGCCCCGCTCCAAAATGATCGGACGATATCCCCGCAGCGACAGATAATACCCCGCCAACAACCCCGCCGGCCCGGACCCCACCACAACCGGCCGGTGCGGCAACGGCTCGCCCCCTGGCGGCGGCTCGGTGAATCCCGGTTCGACGTATTGCGTCACCGCATCGCCGCCGGGATGCCGCGCGAGTAATGCCGTTTCGTCCTCGCAGTCGACGACGGTGGAATAGACAAATTCGAGCCGGTTCCGCGAACGTGCGTCAAGGCTCTTGCGGACAATCCTCCATTGCCGGATGTCACCAGCGTTCACCCCCAACACCTCCGCCGCCGCAACACGCAATGATTCTTCGGGGGCTTCGACGGGTAAACGCAGGTTGGTGATTTTCAGCGGCATTGGACGGATTTTCAGACGGACAGTGGCAGCGATGTACGAAAAAGATTTCTCCCCGATTCGTTTGTCGCGAATTGGAGCGGGGATTTCAAATGATGCGTGGGTGAAGTCAATCGAATTTCGGACCTTTGGAATAAACAGCCGCTAGTCGCTCGTAGTTGTGCGCGGGTCTCCCGACCCCGCACCGCCGTGACCGAAGGTCTCCCACCGCGCCCAATTTTCGAGACCTGCAGTCGGCTGTTGTGCCAAGGTCAGGAGACCGAGCCACAACAGCGGCCTGCTCCCCACCTTCTGGCCACTGACCACCGGCCACTCCCTACTGCCTACCGCCCTCTGCCTACTGCCTACTTTTCATCGCCGCTCCGCGTCCCGTGCGCACGACGCCTTCCACGCCATCAACTCCCCATGCATCCGCTCAACGATCTCCGGATGCCCATCGGCGATGTCGTGGGCTTCCTCGGGGTCGGTCTGCAGATCGTAAAGTTCAAACATCTGCGGGCGGAGCGGTTTGCCGTTGGCGTCGCGTTCGCGTTCCCGGTCGTTGTTGACCAGTTTGTAGCGGTTGTCGGTCCAGGCGAGCGCGTCGTGGTGTTGAAAACCGATCGGACGGGGCCGCTCGGTGACGTTTTTTTCAATCAGCGGCAACAGACTGGTGCCGTCGATGGCGCGGTCATCGGGGATCTCGACGCCGATCAATTCCAGGATGGTCGGCAGATAGTCGCTGGTGACTGCCGGATAATCGCTCACCGTGCCGCCCGCGATTTTCGCGGGCCATTCCATCAACCCCGGCACGCGGACGCCCCCTTCGTAGAGATCGCGCTTGCGGCCGCGAAACGGGCCAGCTGATCCGGGCGCTTCGTCCGTCCGCCCTTCCGGGCCGTTATCCGAGCAGAACGTAACGAGCGTATTGTCGGCGACGTTCAATTCCCGCAACGTCCGTCGCAAGCGGCCGATCTGTTCGTCGGCGGCGGTGATACAGCCGTAATAATTCCGACGGTAGTCATCGTATCCGGAATACAGTGTCGCGTGCTCCGGCCCGGCGACGACCGGCAGGTGCGGCGCGTGAAACCAGACAATGGCAAAGAACGGCTTGTTCTCTTGCGCCGAGGCGGTGATGAAGGGAATCACGCGATCCATAATCACCCGCGAGTCATCCCCCTCCAGGTTGTCTTGTTGCATGTCGCCCCGCTCATTCCAGTAATGCGTCCCATACGGCACGCCGACGGCGCGATCCGGCAAAAAGTTCCAGCCCTTTTTCAAACCCTTCCCGCGCGGCTTGAGCATCGGATCAAACGTGGGGACTTTGGCCTCGGTGCTGAAGCAAACCTCAAAGCCGTTGTCTTGCGGCGGGGAATAGTGTTCGGCGTTGTCCGGTCCGCCGCGATTCGATTCGCGAACGGTTTTGGTCATCGTCCCCAAGTGCCACTTGCCAAAGTGCCCGGTGGCGTAGCCGTGCTCGCGGAGCAACTCGGCGAGCGTCAATTCGTACGGCTTTATGTGCCCGTAGTTGGCATTGAGGATTTCGTAGCGATACGGATGCCGCCCGGTGAGCACCGACCCGCGCGTGGGGCTGCAGACCGGTGCCGCCGAATAGAACCGGTTCAACTTCATGCCCGAGCGGGCCATCTCGTCCAGGTGCGGCGTTTTGATAACTGTGTTGCCGTTAAAACCGGTATCCCCCCAGCCGAGGTCGTCGCACATCACCAGCACAATATTCGGCGGATTTTCGCCGCGGATGTCGCGTAATGGTCCACACAGCAGCACAGCGCAAGCAGCAATTGCCAACAAGCGAACGGACATGGTTCAGCCTCCGACGGGGGTGCAATCACTAAAGGCGGGAAAACCAGCCTATCATACGGCTTTGGTAGTCGCCGCGACAGAGAACGACGTCAAGTCGTCATTTCAGGAGGGGATCGGACGGCCAGGGATCGCGTGCCACTGCCGGCATGTCCAGCAGTGTTTTGCCGACCACACGAATCGCACTGGCGGGCAAGCCGCTAGCGGCACCCATCTTTGAGTATGCCCTCATCATTCCACTCAACTTGCGACGGCCCGCAAGGACCGTTTAGAATAGATAACTCGAAGCGTCCCGCCAGAATTCATTCTTTCCACAAGACGAGGGTTTTCATGTCCAACATCACCCGCCGCCGTTTTTTGCAGACTTCCACCGCCGCCGGAGCGACGCTGTTGCTGACCGGCACCCGTGCATCCGGAAAAGTCGATGGAGCCAATGACCGCGTGCGAGTCGCCGTCGCCGGACTAAACGGCCGCGGAAAAAGCCACCTGCAGGGTTGGTTAGGTCAGGAAAACGTGGAAGTCGCCTACGTCATCGATCCCGACAGCGACGTCTTGGTTCGCACACTCAAAGCACTCGCCGAAAAGGGCGTCACCAACGTCAAGGGAGTCGCCGACGTCCGCGAAGCGTTGGAAGACAAAAACGTCGACGCACTGTCGATCGCCGCTCCGAACCATTGGCACTCGCTAATGACCATTTGGGGAGCACAGCACGGCAAACACGTCTATGTCGAAAAACCGATGAGCCACGACATCGCCGAAGGCCGCGTGGCCGTCGAAGCCCAAAAGAAATACGGCGTCGTCGTACAACACGGCACGCAGCGCCGCAGCAATGCTCAAATCGCCGGCTTGGTTCGTGACATCCAAGCCGGAAAATTCGGCAAACTAAAAATCTCCTACGGCTATTGCTGCAAGCCGCGGGGCAGCATCGGCAACAAGCCGCCGACCACACCGCCGGAGAACCTGAACTGGGAATTGTGGAAGGGTCCTGCGCAGATCAGCCAGTACCACCCCAACTACGTGCACTACAACTGGCACTGGTTCTGGGAAACCGGTAACGGCGACATGAACAACCAGGGGACGCACCAGCTGGACGTCGCTCGCTGGGCACTGGACCAGGACCAAACGCACCCCGTTCGCGTGATGGGCATGGGCGGCCGCTTCGAATGGAACGACCAGGGTGAAACCCCCAACACGATGTTCGCCATTGCTGAATATCCCAACGGACAATACGTCTACTTCAATGTCCGCAACGTGAACTATCCGAACTACAAGAAGCAGGTCCTCAACGAGTACTACTTCGAAGACGGCGGAAAAATTCTCCCGAATCCCAAGGCAACGCGGAGCGAAGGGGGCGATTATTGGAAGTATTTTGCCAAGGGAGACAAGGAAGGCACCGTCCTCACCGTTGAGGACGGCGACGTGACGCCCGGCGGCAACTGGGGCGCGTTCATCGCCGCCGTCCGCGCTGGCGATCCCGGCATGGCCAACGGCAATGCCCTCGACGCGCATTACGGCTGCGTGCTGGGCCACATCATGAACAACTCCTACCGCTTGGGCGTGGACGTGCCGTTTAACAAAAAGGCCGGCGGCTTCGGCGAAAACACCGACGCCTACGAGCACTTCACGGCGTTGCACGACATCATGAGCAAGGGGGTTGGGCTCTCCGAGCAGGAGAACAAGTACACCGTCGGCCCCTGGCTGACGTACGATCCTAAGACCGAACGCCATGTCGGTGACCATGCCCACGCGGCCAATTCGCTCCTTAAGGACGCCAACACGACCGGCTTCGAGATCCCGCTGCTGGCCAGCCTGTAGTACGGTGGTGTCCGACGACAAATCATTCGATTAGAATTTCACCCCCGGTTTGGTCATTCCAAGCCGGGGGATTTGCATTGATAAGAAACATTTCCGTAGGTCATGCTGTGCATGACGAATCACAACTATTTCGTCCAATGCATAATGTCAGATTGAACAGCCATTTTGTTGTAAGGGGTGGCTCGACCGCGTGGCGGTTGGGTGCCGTCAGGCACAAGAAGCAGCGCCTTGTGCGCTCATTCAACAATCGACGCACATGGCGCAGCTTCTTGTCGCTTCGCGACCCAGCCAATTCTGGCTGGGCCACCCACGACCAATGTATGACATTTCTTGCTGGATGAACCTCGACGTATTAAGTCAAACCGGCTGCTACCATCTCTGAGCAGATCGAACGTGGCGACATCGAACATGATCTTCCAGGCAGGCCATCTATGGTGGTTGTGGTTGGCCGTAGCTGTTGCGGCGGCCGCGGGAGTGGTGTTGCTGTACCGCTACGAGCGCCGGTTGGTCGCTGCCCGGATCGGAAACACGCTTTTGATCCTGCGGCTAGCCGTCGTAGCCGTGCTGTTCTTTGCGCTGCTACAACCGGTGCTGGCGGTCGTGCGCCCGCAAGCAGGGGAGAATCGAATTCTTATCGCAATCGATGCCTCACAGAGCATGCAGACCTCCGATCCCCATGCGAGTGACGAAGAAAAACTGCGCTGGGCACGGGCCTTGGGGACCATCGAAGACGCTTCCGCGCGATCGGCGCAAGACTCTCAAGAAAGCCTGCAACACGTCCTGGAAGCCGTCGGCAAACTGCCCCGCCGCGAAATCGTGCAGCGTTTGCTGCTCTCTACGTCGAATCCCCTGCTGGAGGAATTACAGCGGACGTCCGATGTGCGGGTTGAGTTGTTCGCCGACAAAGCGGTGTCCATCGACGCGGAATCCTTGTCGCTCGCGGACGACGCGGTCGCGGCACTCGGCCTGAATCGCGGGATCACAGATCTACAGGCCGCCCTCACCGCTGATCGTTCCACAGGCGAGGCCGCACCGACCGCGATCGTTCTCTTCACCGACGGACGCGATACATCGTCGCACGATCCGGCGGTCGCCGCGCGGGCGTCGGGTCGCGACGGTGTGCCCATTTTCCCCGTCATGATCGGCAGCCCGAGTGCGCCGGTCGACATCACAATTGCCGGCGTCGACCACCCCGCTTCGGTCTTTTTGAGTGACACCCCGCGGCTGAACGTATCGCTCGCGTCGGGCGGGTTTGAGGGCAGCGACATCGACGTCGAACTCCGCCCGTCGATCGGCGAGCCGCTTCGCCAAACCGTCCGCGTCGAGGCCGCCACGACGAATGTCCATTTCGATTGGCCCGCGGCAGTCGCCGGACGGCATTCGTTAACCGTCGCCGCCGCGCCGCAACCGGGCGAACTCACCGACGAAAACAATGCCGCTGAATTTGCCATGACGGTCGTCGACGACACGATCCGCGTCCTGTTGATCGAGGAGGAAGCCCGCTGGGAATTCCGTTTCATCGACAACGCCTATCGCCGCGACAGCCGTGTTGATGTCTCACAGATCGTTTTCGAACAACCCTTCATGAACGTACTCGAGACGACGTTTTTCCCCAGCAAACTCGATTGGCCTGCCGATCCGGATCAGTGGGACAAATCCGCCTTGGCGGAGACCGACATCGTGATCGTGGGGGATGTCTCACAACAGCATATGACGGCGGACGCTTGGGAGACGTTGGAGCGGTATGTCGACGCGGGGCGCGGGACGCTCGTACTACTGGCGGGAAAGAACTTCAGCAACGGTGGCGATCTGCCCCCCGCACTGGAACGTCTGTTGCCGCTCTCGGACTTGCGCGTCATCCATTTCGACGGCGATTCCACGAAGGCGTCGCCCACGGAACGCGGTTTCCATCTGGCGCTCACGCCCGAAGGAGAAAAAGAGCCGATGCTGCAATTCGCAACCGATGCGGAATTAAACCGCCAGATTTGGCAGGAGTTTCCCGGACACACCTGGGGCATGACCGGAACCCCCAAGCCGGGGGCCAGCGTATTGGCCGAAATCGTTCCCCCATCAGATTCGAAAACGAGTAATAACGAGGATCGCGCCGCCGTCGTGCGACAGCCTTACGGGTTGGGTCAGGTCCTCTGGCTGGGGATGGACAGCACGTGGCGATGGCGGCACCGCACCGGAGACCGATATCACCACCGCTTCTGGGGACAGTTGGCACGGTGGGCGGCGCAGCATCGCAGCCTGGGGGGCAGCGGCGACGTCAAATTCGGTTTTGAACGGACCGACATCACACACGGCGAAACAACCATCGTTCGCGCATTGTTCAGCCGCGTCTTTCTGGAACGTTTTCCGCAGGTACAAGCCACCGCGGAGATCGTTGCCGCCGGCGACACACAACCCATGCAGACCGTAAGCTTGCAGCCTGCAGCGGGGCGTCCCTTGGCCTACGAAGGTCGCGCGACCGACCTGCCGCCGGGAGAATACACGGCCCGTTTGAAAATCGAAGGAGCGGATGCAAACGAAGAGGACTTAACGGCGTCCCTTTTCGTGTCACCACCGGCAATCCGGGAGTTGGCCGACCTGAGCGCCGACGAGGAACTGTTGTCGCAGATCGCCGCCCTCAGCGGTGGGCGGATGATTGGTCCCGATGACATAAGCGACCTGCCGCGGCAACTCGTCTCCCCCCAAGCAGCGCGTGACGTCGGCAGCGAGGTGCTGCTATGGTGCCATCCGTTGCTGCTAGTACTCGTTTGCGTGCTCCTTACGGCCGAATGGGTGCTCCGCAAACGGAACGGACTGCCCTAAAAGGCATTAACGCTACGTTCTTGCGGCCCCCGCAGCGGGGACAGTCAATGTCACCCGTGCGGACCGTTCACGCCCCGCCCATTCCGCCAAGATAGCGTGCCGGATTCTACGGCGTTTATTGTCCGTCTCTTGGATTCTCGGGGTGCCGTTTGGCCCAGAACTGGTAGGCGAAATAGACCGGCAGGCCCAGGGCGATGATCAACAAGCCCAGGCGGGATTCCCACGGTTTTCCCAAATAGATCTGGGCGAGAAACCACAGGTAAAAGAGCACGAAGACCGCCGGCACGACCGGATAACCCCATGTGCGGTAAGGGCGTTCCCAGTCGGGATGCATCTTTCGCAACACGTACACGGCAAAAACGCACAGCATGTAGAAGATGCTGGCCGAAAAGACGACGAAGTTCGTAAGGATGTCGAAAATCGTCGATTGCTTCAATTCCTGCCCACCCGCCAATTGCTGAATGACGGCGATGTTTTGCAATACTTCGGCAAATTCGATCAACACGGCGGTGGCGACGATCAACAGCATGGCCATTGCCGCTTGAATGATGATGGCGGTCGCCGGCGTGCGGTAATTCACGTGCACCCGCCCCAATGCTCGGAAAAAGACATCGTCGCGCCCCATGGCGAAGACGATCCGCGGTGCCAGTAGCAAGTTGCTGTTAATGCCGCTGAACGTGCTGCACATGATCACTGCCCCCATCGCGGCAACGCCCAACTGTGCCGTACGGTCGCCGAACGGATCGAGCAGCTTCTGAATCATCGCCGGGGCGGCCGTCGTGCCGGACGCGCGGACCTCCTGCATGGTGAGCACGCCGTGGTAGGCGAAGTTGGCCAACACATACAAAAACATCAAAATTCCCACTCCCCAAAAAAGGGCGCGGGGGATGTTTTTCTGCGGGTCACGTATTTCCTCCGCCACCGGAGCGATGCCGTGCCAGCCGTCGTAGGCCCACATCACGGCCAGCAGCACTACGCCCAACCGGGCCGACCAGCTGACGTCTTGTAAGGGGATCGAGGTGGTGTAGTTGGCGATGTCGAATCCACCGTAGCCCGCCGAGGCGAATGCAAATGGCGCAATACCCACCAGAAACAGGAATCCGCCTTTGATCAGCGTGGTCAGGCCCTGCAGCCGTCCGCCCCAGATCACCCCCACGACATTCACCCAGGCCACCAGGCCAATCAGGCTCACCGACAAAAACACCTTGGCCTCGACGCGCATTTCCCAACCTAGAGCGGCGGCAAGCGATTCGACAAACGCAACCGACAATGCTCCGATCGCGGCGGGGCGCGAGAAGAGAAACTCATTGAAACCGAACAAGAAGGCCGCCGGCCGGCCATAGGCTTCCCGCAGATAGACGTAGGGACCACCCGCCTGCGGCAACATGGCGGCCAATTCGGCAAAGCAGAGCGCTCCCAAAATGCAGAGCACGCCCCCGACGATCCAGGTGGAGATGATCAATGGAAACGAACCAGCGGCAGCGGCGATGGCGCCCGGTTTGAAGAAAATCCCCGAGCCGATCACGTTGCCCACGACAACCGCGACGGAGGTCCCCAAGCCCAACACGCGCAACAGCCCCGCGCGGCTTTCCACGGTGGGGTCGAGGGGGCTGGGCGTAGATGGTTCTGGCCGGTTCACACGAATCTTTCTCGCAAATCAAACTTTGCCGAGGGGAATCTTCTACCGATCCCGCGGCGCGTTCACGGCGGATGGACACAACAGCGAATACCTTGCCACGTTTGATTTTGTTCCAACCAGTTCAGCGGCAAGGGCCGCCAATTTCAAGCGGCAATACCCGTCGCTTGTTCGGCGGACAGGCCGGCATGATCGTCGCGACCGCAATTTTCGGGCATCAAACCGTCACCTGCTACAACCCGGAAGATTGCCTGATTCTTATGCAAATTGCCACTGAAGATCGAGCAGATTCTGGGAGATGCCGATAATCACTCTGAATGGGGGGCGGATGGCGGTCTGTTCGGATCACCTCGCCAATCAACCGACTCAAAACAGCAAACGGCCGCAGCTCATGAACGGGCTTCGGCGAGTTGGAACGAAGGATTTGTCGCGATGATGTCCGACCAAATGACGGCCGACCGAACGGCTGCGCCGCGAGCTTCTCTCTCAAATCGCGAACTGTCGAAACCGACAGACCAAACACAGGTCGATCCAGGCGCTAAAGCAGAACCGGGTCATTTGCAGTTGGCCCGCGAGATCTACGAACATATCCTCTCAGCGCAACCGGATCATCTCGAATCGCTCAAAGAGTTGGGCCAGATGGACCTGGAGGAAGGGAAGTATGACGACGCCGTGACGCGGCTCAAGAAGGTGACCGAGATATCACCCCAAGACGCTGAGAGCTTTCATCGGTTGGGACAGGCCCTCGCAGCGCAGGGAGATTCGATCCGCGCAGAAGCCGCACATCGCCGCGCCGTAGAAATGAACCCGCAACTGGTGGCCGCGCATTACGATCTGGGAGTCAGCCTGCGACGGCAGGAAAGACTCGGCGAAGCGACCGCCAGTTTCCAGCAGACGCTGCGTCTGGACAAAAATCACAGCCGTGCTTTTCATCAACTCGGCGGCACGTTGGAAGAACAGGGCAACATCGATCATGCGCTCGTCTGCTACCAAGAAGCGCGCGTCAATGAATTGATCGATGCTGCTTACCGAATCGGCATGCTGCAAATTCGCAGCGAGATCGAAGCTTTGGTCCGCACGGTGCTGATCACCAATCCGCTGCATATCATGGAGATTGGTTCGCATCGAGGGGGGACGATGTATCTGTGGTGCCATTTGCTCAAAAATGGCGGGCACCGCATTGCCGTCGATCTGCCGGGCGGCGAATTCGGCGGACTTCCGCTCGACGAAATCGACTCCCGCAACGCCATGATGGCCGGTTGGTCGGACAAATTCACCGCCATCAACGC